>JAPPMR010000615.1 GCA_028818995.1 Candidatus Poribacteria bacterium
GCTACAAGAGGTGCGTGTACCGGGCGACCCTGCTCCTGAAATGCCGAAAATCGAATATAAACAACTCGGAAAAGAAACCGCAAACGAAGTTGAAAATGTAACACACGTCCTGTTTAACTATCAATTGACGATCAAGAATCGCGGCGGTACAACAACACATACCCGAAATGTTGTGATTACCACCGAAGACATTGACGGACAATGGAAGGTTGTCAATTTTGATGAATATTAAATGGTATTGTAGTTTGAAGTAGCACGGGAATCCTAATCTAATCCAATAGAGATTTTAATGAAAACCGGTAAGGTTGCAATCTTTACACAACCGCAAACGCCATTGGAATTTCGGGAATATCCGATTCCATCTGTGACACCGGATGATATGCTTGTCCGAATCCGGATGGCGAATATTTGTGGTTCTGATCTACATTTTTGGCGAGGACACGGTCCTAAAATCGCAAGTGGTGTTCCACAAGTGCTTGGTCATGAAATGATCGGTACAATTGAAGCGATGGGACGCAACGTGCAAAATGACAGCATAGGGCAACCGCTAACCGAAGGAGACCGAATCGTCTACTCCTATTTCAAGCCATGTCAACGTTGTTGGATGTGCCTCAACGGGAAACCTGGATGTCCGAATCGCTACAGAGATTGGCTTGGTGTTTCAAGTGAGCAACCGCCACATTTCCACGGTGCTTATGGTGAATACTACTACATGAAGGCAGGACATTGGGTTTTTAAAGTTCCTGATGAACTGCCGGATACGCTTGTTTCCCCTATAAACTGTGCTTTATCGGAAGTGATCTACGGATTTAATCAGATTAGTATTACACTTGGAGATACGGTTGTTATCCAAGGTGCTGGTGGACTTGGACTTTATGCAACTGCGGTGGCAAGGGAAATGGGTGCGGGGAAAATCATTGTTCTTGATCGGTTGCCTGCACGTCTCGCGCTCGCGCATGAATTTGGTGCGGATTATACCCTCAACGTTGATGAAATTGATATGGCAGAACGAGTTGATTATGTTCTTGACCAGACCAGCGGTATCGGTGCTGACCTTGTCGCAGAATTTGTTGGTTCGCCGCGTGTGCTCGCGGAAGGTATAGAAATGTTGCGATGGGGTGGACGTTATCTCTGGATCGGTAACATCAATCTCGGTTTTCCTACTGAAATTGACCCTGGCAATATCGTTCGGTGTAGCAAAGCGATTCGAGGCGTAATCGTTTATGAACCGTGGGTAATCCCGCGTGCACTTGACTTCCTGAGCCGGACACGAGATAAATATCCGTTTCATAAAATCATCTCCGATACTTTTCCGTTTGACCACATTAACGACGCTTTCTCCTATGCTGACGAGGGTTCTGCTATCCGAGTTGGATTGGAATTTGATGAGGTCCATTAATTGGCAATATAAGAGTTAAAATGCGTAACTACAGGAAATTCAAAGATTACCATATTGAACAACTAAGCGATCCAGAGGACGCAAAGATATATCTTTCTGTAGCACTTGAGGATTATGAGAAAAACGAAGACACTGACGCTTTTTTACTTGCTGTTAGAGATGTGGTGGAAGCACAAGGTGGCATGTCTAAGTTAGCTGAACGCGTTCGCCTCACCGATGAGGGACTTCATCAAGTTCTTTCTGAAAACGGGAATCCGCAACTTAACACAATGCGTAAAATACTGCACGAGTTAGGTTTTAAATTTTCGATAGAAGCACGCGAGAATCAACTGCAGGCAGGCAACTAAACAGCAAATTATCTGTTTACAATGAATTACTATCAACAATCTCGTTAAAATGCCTTCTTCCCTCTACATCCACATTCCGTTTTGCGCTACGAAGTGTTATTATTGCGCTTTCAATACCTATTCTTTCCACAAGGAACAAGCAAAAACGTACTTAGACGCGCTCCGAACAGAGATGGAACTTTACGCTCAACAAACTTCCCCCTTACAAACAATTTTTATCGGCGGCGGCACCCCATCTATCCTTTCTGCCAAATCTTTGGAACGTTTGTTTGCCGATATAAAGAAATATTTTCAGATATTTCCCAATACTGAAATCACTGTAGAATGCAATCCGGGTACTGTTGATGGTGAAAAACTACGTGTGATGCGGGACGCTGGGGTAAATCGACTCAGTTTTGGTTTGCAAGCGATGCAGGATGAAACATTGCGTCAATTAGGCAGAATTCATACTGTTGATGAATTTCTTTACAGTTATCAACTTGCTCGCGAATTTGGGTTTGGTAACATCAACATTGATCTGATTTTCGCTCTTCCAAAGCAAACGATGGAAGCATGGCAGCACACCTTAAGAGAAACAATCTCACTTGAACCCGAACATATCTCTGCCTATAATCTCGTCATGGAAGAGTCGACACCGTTTTATGATTGGTGGAAAGCAGGGGAATTGGTTCTCCCTCCTGAAGACACTGAAGCAGATATGTTCCAATGGACTATTGAAACGCTTACCTCACACGGATATACGCACTACGAAATCTGTAACTTCGCCCGTCCAAACCGAGAGGTGAAACATAATCTTGTTTACTGGAATAATCAGGAATATGTCGGATTAGGCGTTGGTGCATGCGGATATGTTGATGGTGTCCGTTATACGAACATCCGAGGCATCCTGCCTTACATTGAAGCACTCCGTCAGCACAAAAAACCGATTGCAGACAGTGAACATTTAACAGAGTATACTGAAAAAGCGGAAACTCTCATGCTTGCACTCCGTAAACGAGAGGGTATCTGTTTAGCGGATTATGAGCAGCGTTTCGGCGAGAAACTTGACGTGGTGTTTGGAAACGCCATCAAAAAGTGGACAGATTTAGAGTTGTTGGAGCAGAACGAGACACATTTACGTCTTACCCAACGCGGGCTTTTCTTGGCAAATGAGGTTTTTGTGGAATTGATGTGAGGGTATTCGGTTTTTCACAATTCACTACTACTACTATCGTAGGGCAGGGCTCTGTGCCCCCGCCATTGTTTATTCTTTCTATATTACGCGTTTATAGTCGCGCAATTCATTGTGTCCCTTTGTCTGAACGGATCTATGCTGAACACACATGGACAAGTTAGTTTCGCTTGCGCTCAACCTATAGGTGTCAACTTAAGGATATCCATAGGCATCAATTTAAGGATTTTCCTGACCTGTAGATGTCATTTTAATCAAAGAAAAGTATTATTTATAACGTGAGTTTGATAATTAACAGTAAAAGCGTAAATTGAACAGATAACGGACATATTTGCTTTAAAAATCGTTATTTTCGTGTTGCGAACCCCCTAAATCCCCCTTATCAAGGGGATTTTATAGTAAAATCCATAATTACTTTTACATTAGCGAGGTTAGGAAACCTCGCCAACGGTGATAGTGTGGGATTGTTGTTTATTAAAATGTGAACATATTTTTGGATTTTACTATAAGAGGAAATGTGGAAGTCCTAACTATTTATCAAACTCACGTTATTTATAAAATAAAACTACTTTTAAAATGAAAACACCTCATATATAATGTAGATTTTGATACATTATGTTCTACAAAGAGATGTTTTCAATGATTACATTATTACAGGTTCCTAAAGAAATGCAATATCTTTTTACAACTAAAGCCGATGCTGCAGGTCTTGAAACAGGTTTTGTTCAAAGAGGCTGTAAACTCAACGGTAGTTGTTTTACTCAAATGCTTGTTTTTAGTTTGTTAGAAAACCCAGATGCTACCTATACACAAATGTCTCAAACCGCTGGTGTATTGGGTGCTTCAATCACACGCCAAGCCATTGAACAGCGATTTACACCCGAAGCAGCAAAGACCCTCAAAGTTGTCCTTGATGCTGCTGCATCCACGGTTATTTTTACCGATCCACAAACGCTTCCGCTCCTTGAAAAGTTCAATGGTGTCTATTTACAAGATAGTTCTTGGATTACACTCCCTGATACGCTCCACGAAACTTGGGAAGGTGGCAATAAAAAGAACAAACCGAACACAACTACCGCGAAACTCCACCTGCGTTTTGATATTGCGACAGGCACCTTTGAACATTTTCAACTGACTAATGGTATCACCGCTGATAGCACTATTGAAAAGCAGATTGCGATGCTACCATCTGGCGGTTACGCCTAACAGACC
>JAPPMR010000999.1 GCA_028818995.1 Candidatus Poribacteria bacterium
ATATAAAACAGTATCAAATTTTTAATCAGGATGCTCGGTATGTGTTCTCGAGCATCCTGATTAAAAATTTGATACTGTTTTATATCTTTCATATGTACAACTTTTTTATGTGATTTAGTGTTTTCTTGATAGCACCTGCCTCTTCTCGGTATGCCTTCATAACAATGTCATACCCATTTGGTATTGTGGTGATAAAATTCCAGAAATCTTCACCGATTAACAACTCATCTTCGGCAAAAAATTGCCTGACACGCCCTTGAATCCATTCATTGCCTTCACCATTCTTATTATATCCTGTCGCAAAGTACACTTTAATATTTTCATTTTTTGATAGCGTGTTAGAAAGAATGGCAAATTGCTCAAGTAGCGCCTCTTTTTCACTTCTTGCCTTCTTGATGTCTAAATCGCCACCAATTTTAAACTCAATCAACGCATGATCACCTGTTTTCTTATTAACAAGATAGTAGTCACTTTCATGACGTACGGCTTTTTTTCTTGCCATCGGTTTGTTCCTTAATTTTTGGTAATGCTTAACACTCGGTGCCATTTCATGTCGTTTATATTTTTCTAGCAATTCGGCAATGTATTTTGTCTGTTGAGGGTATATAACACCGGTAACTTTCCTGCTTACCTCATATGACAATTCTGCAATAGCAACAGCCATATTTTCAATCGTATTGCCAAGTGAACTATCTAAGGAACGAACAAGGGCGGTATAGTAACGGATTTCATCACCGAGCACGGTGATAAAAATATTATTGATCTTACTATTTATCACACCCTCTGGATTATCACAATCAACCTCGTGTTTCTCACGGAATGTATTGGCGAATGTTCGAACATTTGATCTCACTATCGACCGTATGGCACTCTCTTTCTCTGATTTTTTCATAACCCTAGTATATCCCCCATTCTTTTACTCATAAATTCAAAAAATTACGTCTTCCACTTTCCCTAAAGATTTCTTCCCAAGCGCGTCATGGGCGGAATGAAACATGCGGCTATTTGGAAATGTTGTTTTTGTATTTTTTACAAATAAACTGACGCAATTTTACCCATACTAACTGTGATCGACAGGATTTTTTCTTTCCTATTTTTTTACTTAGAAGGTCAAATAGATTGTTAAACACTTCATCTATCTCTTTATCAAAAAAATTACCCTTTTCTTGTGGACGATCAAGTATTTTTAAGCTACGCATAACTTCATCTTTTTGCTCCTCACATTTCTTATACTTATCTTGATCTCCCCCTTCTTTTTGGGTGCCAAATTCTATAGACTGTACCCACGTATTTTCTCCTTCTTCTTCCTTGCATTTATTGTATTTATCAATATCCCAATAAAAATATGAATGTTTGCTTGTTTTTCCAACATTGGCTTGATGACTTTTGGCATGGTACTCAAAAACTGTAATCAATACTTCTATATGTTCAATATTTTTTGCAAAACCTTTGTCCCACCCAAGTGCATTTATTATATCTTTCATGACCCTTAACCTAACTCTATGCTCATGATTCTTTTTCAGATGATCAGAGTAATATATATGAACCTCGTAGAATTCTTTTTGCTCTTTTGATAAATTAGAAACTTTCTCCTCTATTCCTTTCTCAGCTAGCAATGAGTCAGTTAGATATGGATACACTTGTAGGGCTGGTCTTGCTTCATTAATGCAAATCTTCAATTCTCCTAACTCTCTCAAAAAATGCCTTGCGTCTTTTTGATCTTGGTTCCATTTTTCTCTTTTGCGCCATACCACAAATGCATAAACCGCGGTTGATGCCAGCACTACTGAAGAGACAGCCTCCCAATTCCAACTCAAAATTTTATAAATAAACGAGTAGTCCATATCTATATTTGTGTTATTTCAATTCGTAAATCTACGATTAAGAAACTTGTTACCAATTCGACCAAAAAATGCGTAACAAAGGCAATGCCGAGTCCGACAATACGCAACATACTAACACGTACCGAAAAGAATCACAATACATGTTGCCAGCAGTGTATACAACCCAAAAACACCCCGAGTGGGGTGTTTTTGGGTTATAAGAACTTCAAGAGAAGTAGTTACCTTCAGTGTATTCTCTGTTAGTCCCTTGTCCAGGATTCAATTTCTGAATTCTTGTAGAGACTCCAGCTGCCGAACCAATCTGTGTTGGCGGCTTCTATTGAACCGTCTTCATCCTTTGCATTTGGTGACCAGACAAAGTTGGAATCAGCTTTCGTTGCAGTAAATGTTCGACCAACTTTCGCTGCTGCTGCTGGCTCTCCATCATCTGAGAGTTCAACCGTTACTGACTTGTCGTCAGCTGAACCTGCTATCGTCGCATAGAGCGAGAAGGTTCTTGATTCACCTCTCTGAATTTCCTGTACCTTGGCGCTGAAATCAAACTTCTTGTTAGCAGCATTTGCTGTTATCGTTCCACTTGCTGCTACCAGTGTGGTTGATCCGCGTCGCAACTCAACATTTGAGAGAGTTACACCGTTGGTCACGTTAATGTCAAACGCCACTTGACCAAGATAGAGGTCGCCTTCGTCGTCAGCAGTGACCGTGAACCGATAGAGTTCTTTGTCATTGCCGTCTGTCAGATTTCCGGCGCTTGAAGGCTGGCTTGGCACACTAACCGTTGGTACGGTTGGGAATGCAATCGCTTTACTGAATGTGCCTGCTGATATTGGGTACAAGTCTGTATTCTCTTCTTCGCTCTCTCGACCTTCCCATACAATAACTACTTCTGCTGCCTGGAGATATTGACCTGCTTGACCATTGTTTTCATCAATACCGGCGAGATCAACCTTCAAGACAACAACTTCTTCTTCATCAACGGGCATCGTCTCATTCACACTCTCAAATTCCAACAGATTTGTTTTTGTTTTCTCAGCATCAGTCACGCTATTATCTGCGTTTGAATCAAAGCTGTCTGACGCATCATCAAATTTCTTTCGTTCAACAAAGTCACGTGGTCGTGCTGTCTGCTTATTTCCACCAATCTCAAACCAAACGCTGTCCATAAGCTTTTCAAGCGTCGCCTCACTTGCTGCGGTTGTTCCCGCAGGAAGCGTGATACCAGCAAGATACAGATCAATGATTCTTGCATCTTCTTCTTCAGCTTCAAACTCTATTTCAAGCACTGGGATGTTGTCTACTCCCCGATCGCCGACTGCGACTGGGAATACATCTGCATCCTCGTCAGGATTATCGAAGCTTACTTCAAGCGTTCCGCTTGCTGAAACAGCTATCGTCTTTGAATCATCTCCTTCTTTGAACACATACTCAAATTCATCGTTTCCGATCAGATATTCAATTTTGTCAATTCTGGGATCTGGGTCGGGTACAGCTGTTGCCAATGTGTATTCGTGGTCTGCCGCTGCATCATCATCAATATCACAGACAACTTCAAGATCTACTTCTGCACCAGCATCTACAACGTAGTCATCAAATTTAAATCTGATTTGATCTTCTGTGGTTCCACTCAAGGTTCCTCGAGCATCAGCAATTTGATCACCACTCTCGGTAATACGACAATTATCTATGTCGCCCAAATCACCATTTGCAGAAGGTGTGAATGAAAGCCATACGTCTTTCATCTCTATTGTGTCAACCGCATCAGTTGCATCAACTACAATTGTACCGAAGGTAACATCCTCCGATCCAGCAACTCGACTGGTGTCGTCAACACCACCATCAGTAATTTCGAATTCAATGACGTTACCGATAATATCGACTGCGGTGAATGTTTTCGCGGTTGCGAAGAATTCTCCCGTACCGGTGAAATCTTTTTCAGAACTCAATCCTTCAGCCCGATCTACGCTGGTGAGTTCAAATTCAACCTGCGTACCGTCAAAGTGACTCCATGCGCTGTCGAGGTCCGCAACAATCTCGAATATAACTTCTTGCTTGCCACGAACGTCAATTTCAAATTCGTCGTCAAAAGTAATGGTGGTCTCAATAGCTTTGTCGTTATTGTTTGCTGTGTATTCAGCCTTAGCTTTTGCTTCAGTGAAGATAACGTCATCGCTTGCAAAGGCAACTTTTTCGCCGTCAATGCGTAGGTATACGTTATCCAAAGATACTTGATCTTCTTCTGCATCTGCCCAGTCGTTATC
>JAPPMR010000962.1 GCA_028818995.1 Candidatus Poribacteria bacterium
TACGTCAGGAACTTAAAACCCCTTCCATAAAAATGGATATTGCGTAAGTCCTGATGATTAAAGGAGGCCGGAACAGTTATGACAACATCTTTAGGACGAACACCTAATTGTGTTTCGGCTCCATCTGCAAGCATTTTGAGAATGAACCTTGATATTTCGGCAGGATTATAAGTTGTGTTGTGGAAGTCAAATTGCTTCGATCTCCCCATATCGCTCTTGATTGACTTAACTACAGCCTGCTCTTGGGTACGAATCATAGTTCTAGCGTAAGGACCAACAATCGGAGTGCCATCTTCTGCAAAATAGACACAAGAAGGTAGCAGTTCACTTTGCGTTACTTGGGTCCTCTCTAACTGCACATTAACAGGGATAACATTAGGATTAAACCCCGTTGTTGGGTTTGGAACGCCCCAGCTTATTACAGAATTAGTCGTACCCAAATCAATTCCGAAATAAATGGTCGGTTTTTTGAGCTCCATTTGTCCTCCTATGAATTATGAATCATGAGCGGATATATCCATAGATGATGTTATATATTGAGAGCATTAATTTCGCAGTTATACAATTTCCCTGACTCTTGGCTTAATTATGAGTTCGCCCTCATAGGTCCAACCTGATGATAGCACTTCAACGGTTTTACGTTCGTCCTCGTTTTCAAACTGAGATCCGAAATATTCGTATTGGTCCGATTCGTTTAAGGTTATTTCTCTCCTAGAACCCACATCATATTTTGCTGCAATCCCTTGCATTTCAAGAAATTGGCTAAACATATCAACAAGGGTTGGCAGAAGTTCCAATTCCTCTGGAATCTCCGTTTCTAGTTGGTGTAGGCGTTCTATAAGCTTCTCAACTTTTAAGAATTGGTCTAAGAGGGAACTATGCCTGACTGAATTCATCTCTCGAAAAAAGGAGGTAACCGCATTCCGTTCAGCTTCGGTTTGAGTCTGCATCAACTGCTCTTGCAAAACCTGTACACGGTGTTCTGCAATTTGAGATCCCGTGTGGAGAGTTGCGTTCTCTTGTTCAAGGTGCTCCATTTTTGCAGTCATTTCCTGGAACAACTTGGCTGCTTCTATTTGAGATGCTTCATCCGCTATTTGTTCTGGAGAATTTTCAAGAGCTTCCAGCGGTGAGAGTGAGGGTTCAGTTGCGGTTGCTGAGTCTTCTTTCTCAAAGGTTTCCTTATGCGTCGTCTGTCTAGCTGTGTTGCTTTCAGGAGTTGATTGCGGAGACACCTCTGTTTTTAGGGTGCTTGAGTCGGTTACGCGCTCCTTTTGAAATTTTTGTTCACTCAATCCTCTTTCAATGGCAATCAAATCAATCAATTCATGTAACAAAGTCTTAGCCTGCATGAAGGTAGTAAAAGGAATCAATTCATTGAGGGGATCCTTGTAATTAACATCATTCGGTAAGGCATCACAGAAAATGTGTAGTATAGCTTTCGAGTTCATTCGCCGTGAACGAATTTTATTGAAAGTTTGCGTAATGTTGCTATGCAAAACTTTATAGTCATCTGTACCTTCCTGAGCAAATCGACTCAAATTATTGCCTATTTGACGAATATCCCTGACCCATTCAACCCGTTGTTCTTCAGGTCTAGATCGGCTTCGCATACCTAAGTTATTGGAGTTGAGCTCGTACTTAACAGAAATCAATGGAGGATATCCTAATTCTTTTTCGATTTGTTGCACGAAGGCACTAGGGCGTTTTTCTGGACTATCTAAAACTGCCCGGACCAACTCGTACCGTTCAATATCCCTTTTGTCAGGCTCAGAGTTAAGCTTACGTAGATGTTTTTCAATCAGTTTGCTGATTTTTAGTTCCATCTTCTCCCTCAAAAATAGATTGGCATGCCGTTATTGGCTTGATAAACGCCTATTTGATTTCCGAACTGTCGGCACGTTGTTCGATAGATATTAATTTTGGATCTGGACTGTGGTTTGCCGTGGACGAAAACAACCTTCTTCGGGTGCACATTTTCAATAAGATCAAGAATACCTTTGTTATCAGTGTGTGCAGATAAACGGTAGGTGTCCACAGTAGCTCTCACAGAAACATTTTTCCTGTTTAATCGAAACGATTTTCCTCTGTTTCTCCTTACCAAATCTAACTTACGTCCTGGACTCTCCTCATCTAGGTATCCGCTAAAAAAAATTGCATTCCGTGAGTTAGGCAGAAGTTTTTCTGCATATCTAGCAGATGCGCTTTTGTTAAGCAGCATTCCTGAACTCGCTATAATTACGCCTGTATTAAACGTATCAAGGTTACGCATCAAACTTTTTGGTGCCTTATTGATGTTCTTGCCAAAAATGTTAACTCCGTTTTTTTCGTAAATATCGCAGACTATTTGTGCTAAGCCATCAATGTAGATCCGAAAAGGTTTTAGATGTTTATTGGAAATCAAACTTTGCAAAATCAACGCAACTTCTTGACTTCTGCCGATCGCGAACGCAGGAATCAGAACCCATCCATTTTTTGTCAAGCATTGTTCAATCTTCCTAGCAAAAATTTCGCGTTCTGCATCAACATCACCCACGTGAGCAGCTTCTTGATAACCGTAGGTTGACTCTGTAATTAGTAAATCGACCTCCAGATCATCTGGAATTTGATAGCTAGGAACGGTCATCTGGTTAAAAGGTGTGAAATCACCTGTGAACAAGACATTTCCTATATCCGATTCTATATAGATCATAGAAGCACCCAAGATATGTCCAGATGGAAAAAATGTAACTTGGCAATTTTTTAACTGAATCGGTTGGTTCCAAGCGGTTGGCTCCACGCTAGCGATAGTGCTCTGGAACCGCTCTTCAGTAAATTCCTTAACTGCTTGAACATCCAAGAATGTTTCGTCTGTTCTGGTAGGCTTTAACTGTAACTCCATGATGGCTTTGGTCGGCTGTGTGGCATAGACAGGTACATCTTTGGCTTCCGAAACAACAGTAGGTAATGAACCAATGTGATCAAGATGTCCATGAGAAATCAGAATTGCCTCCAAATCCCACAAGTGATGAAGAAAGTTTTTCTCATAAAGGGAGACAAAACGTGGATGTTTGTATTCCGAGTGTAAACGTATACCGGAATCCAGTAAGAGTTTATCGCCGTTCAGTTGGACAAAGTAAGAACTTGCCCCAATTTCATTCCCGCCACCGATCGGCAAAAACACATTGCTCATATCTGTCTAATCCATAAATAGGGATGCAGTTACGGCAGTTAATTTTTCTTAGCTCGCCTAAATGATACCTTCTAAACCTGCTAAGATATAATACCACATTTATGAAAAAATGTCAAATTTTTCTAACGAAATTCCTAGCGCACAGAGGCATGCCTCTATGCCAAAAAAGGGGTGACGAAGAATATAAAGATTTGGCTGATGTAAAGACTGTGTGCTAACGAAGAAGTCAAACCTACATGGTGACTGATTTCAGAGAAACAAGAGCACATACTTTTGACATGAGCGGGTTTTTTATATCAACAAAACTTAGAGAAAATTCAAATGTGTGAAGGGGCTTTTTGGATAACAGGGATGACATAACTCCGAATTGTTAAGCTGTCAAAGTCGTCGGTTTCTACGCGGGGTTCCGGTTCTTTCCGGTGATCAAAGACGACATAGTATCCCCGCTGCACGTTTTCCAGTTTGAGATATGTGGCGAGTTGTGCTTTACCAGCCTGATACCGGGCATCGCCTCGCCAAATCTTGGTTTCGACGATGTATTTTCGCTGATTGTGAGTGATAAGGAGATCCATCTTCCCGCGCCCGGTTGGTACTTCAAATGACATGATACCGCCCACTGTCTGGACGAACGAATCCAAATACGTCAGGAGCAGATGCCGTCCGACATATTCTTGCGGGGTTTCAGGAACCTGCAGAATCCTAAAACCTGTGCGGGCAATAAAATCCCGGAAGTTATCTAAGAGAGGTTCCATCTCAATCTGCCCTGCAGGGGTGAGATAATTGAGAAATCCGTTGATGTTTTCTTCTGCAAAGTAGTCTCGCTCCAAGCCGTTGACTGCTGGCGTAAACGCTTGCATGATATGATGCAGATAAATCGGGTTGAGAATCTCACATCTTCCGTCAGGTCCTTCTCCGATAACGCCATAAGT
>JAPPMR010000351.1:0-2310 GCA_028818995.1 Candidatus Poribacteria bacterium
TAAACACTTAAAACATACATAATATTTTCTTAAGTTGACACCTATGGGGTTGAGGCACGAAACCCAACAAGAAACGCTTTTACAGACTGGAAATGTTGGGTTTCACCTGCGGTTCAACCCAGCATCATGTAGAATACCAAAAGCGTATTCTAACAAGCGCATGCTGCGTTGATTCCCTACAAGAACAGTTTTGCTAAGTTGACACCTATGGGTTTCGTAAACTCAACCCGACCTACAAGATAAACTCTCAGTAAAACCTATTAACCGATAATTTTAAAACTAAATAACTCTGATGAAGTTTAAATAAATATTTCGGTAAGGGGCGAGGTTAGGAAGCAATCAACGGTATGAATGCCATTTAGGCATTCCCCGCCTCGCCAGCAGCAGGTGTACATCTCTGCTGGCGAGGTTTCCTAACCTCGCCAAATTACCCAATTTATTTGTTAAACTTCATGTGGGTTATTTATAAGGTTGTAGTCAGAAAAACGGTGATGTGTTATACTTTGCTAAACGGTATTTTTGCTTTATATTATAAACAGGTGACACATGAGTTGGCAATTAGAAACATCAGTCTCTGATGAACAAGTGAAATTTTACAAGGAAAATGGGTATCTCACTTATGGGCGTATCTTTACAGAATCGGAGTTGGACGAACTCCGCGATTATGTAGATGCAATGATAGAGAATCTGCCTGAAGGTAGACGCCCGGAACAGATGGATGTTCCACATTTTGAGCACCCATATCTGTTCAAATATCTCACGCATCCACGCGTGTTGAAGGTAATTGAGCGGTTTATCGGACCAGATATTGTGCTCTGGTCAAGTCATTTTATCAGTAAACGCGAGAACGATGGTATGGCAGTGCCGTGGCATCAGGACGGTGTCTATTGGGGTGAATCTCTTGAACCGATGAACGTTATTACGATGTGGTTGGCAGTTGATGAATCGAAGGTTGAAAACGGATGTATGCGTGTGATTCCCGGAAGTCACAATTTGCGCGATCGTCGTTATGAAAAGGTGAATCGGGACAATAACCTCTTTGGCATTGAAGTTGTGGAGGCAGATTTAGATGAATCAAAGGCAGTAAATTTGGAACTGGAGGTTGGCGAGTGTCATTTTCACGATGCATGGACAATCCATAATTCCAGTCCGAATATCTCCCAAAAACGAAGGTGTGGCTATACAATGCGCTACATGCCAGCAGATGTTCGTTATCCCGGCGCGGAGTGGCGTCGGACACATAAAATCTATCTGTTACAGGGTAAAGATAGGACAGGCGGTTTTAACGCCTATGCACCTGTACCGGAATTTTAATGTTTTGAAAGGAGAACTTTATATGCATCCCTATTTTGATGTACATTGTCACATCGGCATGACGGTATCACGCGCACCAGTTATTGGACAGAGTGTTGGACGATGTCTTGCACGGATGGCTTCCGCAAATGTTATTGGCGCAATTCCGTGTCCAACAGCAGGCGGGCCACAAGCACGTGGTGTATTAGACACGCGGTCGCAGAACGAGGTGATCGCGAATGCTTGTCGGAAGTATCCCGAACGCTTCCCTATCGGACTTGGGGTTGTGGAAGTGCGGCATGAGCAAGCAGGTGTAGACGAACTTGATAGAGCAATGTGTGACGATGGTTTAGTCGGATTTGTGTGTCATCCTGCATTGTCGGGACATTCACTTGGTGGTGAATTATACGCGTTCCTTGAAGTTGTAGCAATGCACAACGGATTATGTCTGTTGCATCAAGCCGGTTCAACACAAAATATCGCTGCGTATGCACAAAGGTTTCCAACGATAACCTTTATCATCGGGCATGTTTCAATGACCAAAGGAGGACACCTTGATGCAATTGCACACTGCGGAAAACATGACAATATCTGGTTTGATGTCGCGCAAAAGCCTGCTGGAGATGAAAGTTGGGATTTAGTACACCTTGTCAATAACCTTGGTAACAATAGAATAATGTTCGGCAGCGATCTACCATATTACGATTTTCGTATTGTTCAAGCACAGATTGAAGCTGCAGACCTTGATGATGAAACGAAGGAACGGATTGCATACCAGAATGCAGTGCGATTGGTTCAACAGTTCCAACCAGACTGGCTACCAACATTAACTGTAATAACGCCTCCGCAGATTTACTCTGATATTGAGATGTGGGATGCGAATGGTGCGCGGTTAAAGTAGATAGGATAATATAGTGTACTGTCTACACGAAAATTGCGAGTCGCGTCAGTAGTGGGGGGGAGCGCGGGGAGGGAACAAAAAAAAAGGAGATTGTTAGGGGGGGACGCCCACAGAAC
>JAPPMR010000351.1:2320-4097 GCA_028818995.1 Candidatus Poribacteria bacterium
TTTTGTCCCTCCGTTGTGTTTCTCGTCGACGGTTGTCCCCCTCATATCTTTGTTGTTGCTGCATCGGGACACCCCCTGAATCGCGACCTTTACCCGCAAAATTCGGTAGATACTGCAATAGAATTATTTAACTATTTCAACTGCACGTATCCGATGGCGGAGAACGAGGATACATGCGGCAGTTAGGGCAGCTAATAAGAGGAGTGTCAAAGACCAGTGTATATTGTAACTACTCTCCAAGCCAAAGAGGGCATTTCCAAGACGGTCAAAGTTTGCCCAAACAGAGACTAAAGCGACTGTGCTTGTTGAAAGAACTTCCTTAAGGATGAGGTGGAGGACAGGCAATCCAAACCAAACAGCACAGAAACCGATTGTCGCATAGCGGGAATTTGTAGTCAATGATGAGAACACCAACATCAATAGACTTGTGATAGTGATGATTATCACCGAATAGACAATGATGGACAGGGGTAACCAGTAATTTTCTTTAAGAAAAGGTGTATCGGTTAACAACACATGCTCAAGAAACAGTAATAGTCCAGGAACCAACGTCATGCAGGCAAGTAAAGTCCCAATCACGATAAATTTCCCGATAAGGTAATCTACCCATGAAATCGGTTTTGACAAGTAGAGCGAAAGCGTGTTGTGCTTTAGGTCATTCGCAATTAACCCCGCCCCTCCGAAAATAACTACCAGCGCAATAAAAAATGCAGATTGAACCGTGTTAATTCTGAACAGAAACCCTTGGAAAAAACCGCGATCAATATCAAATTCATTAAACATATCTGGAAGGATATTAAAAATGTAAATTAAGATTCCGTAGGTCAGAATGTAGATTACCGGTGGAATCGCAACAATTAGTCGGACGATTTTGCGCTGGGCGAGCAACTTCAGTTCTGCTTTCGCAATAACCCACCACCGTGTGTGATTGTGAGGTTTCAGTGTGCCTTCCCAATGTCGGTAGTCTTGTGTGTGAATAGGCATCGTTATCTCTTATAAATAGCGGTTTTTTCTATAGTATCCGTAAAGGGGCCTTGCCTTTCAGTTTTGACTTCAACAGTAATAATACCTTCGTGTGTATCGCGTTCGGGATCATCTTCAATGAATCTGCGCGGAATTTCTGCACTCAGGAGTCTATCAAGACTATTCGGTTCCTGTCCCCATCGCACATCAAATAGCCTGTTGTCATAGACCTTTCGGTGTTTTTTACCGTCGCGCATGGAGTAAACTTGTACGTTGGTGGTAAAATCAGCTTCTGAAATTGTGCTAACGCCAACACTTGGACTGAGAATGCTCTGGTTCCATATCAGTGGGATACCGTTTCTATCAACCAGATAGATTTTGATGTCTAAGCGATCTACACGTGGATAGGATACGATCTGAATGCCCTCAAAATTTTGGATTTCTCCGCTTCCGCATGAAAGTAAAGCAATTACACAGATGCATATAACTATGATTCTTTGTAATTGCGATTTTATGCGAAACACGCTGATCTCTCCTTTTATGTAGGACTCTATACCATAGAAGTTTACATCATTCATTATACTCTTTTTAGAGTATGAGTGTCAATTTTAAATATCTATAGCCGTCAATTAAGGGAATTATCGTATATTTTACAGTTATTTCAGCCCCAGCGGGGCGAAATGTGTATATTGTTATGTCGCTCCCACCAAATGTCATAGGCGCATTTGGCGTTGATTCACAGTATATAAATAATTATGGATTATAGTAAAATCCGAAAATATGTTCACATTTCAATGAACAACAAACCCTACAC
>JAPPMR010000433.1 GCA_028818995.1 Candidatus Poribacteria bacterium
CATACGAATCTAAATATTCCGTGTAAGTTGCTGTGCCAGTGATTCCGCTTCCATTCTTTTCAGCAAGCGTGACCTTAACTGTTCGATTTTTATCAATTAACCCTTCGTCTAATACCTCAAGAATCTCTGAAACATCATCACAACCTGTAGTGAAACACGTTGCAAAGATAAAAATAGATAACACACATAAAGCTTTACTATTGAACTTAAGGATATTGTGTGCGTCAATAAAGGACGCTAAATCTTTGTACATTTGAAATTTCCTTTCTTGCGCCAGAATTTGGCGGTTTTGGTTAATTTGTTCTCCGTTTTGGAGACTTAGTGTAACGTGAGTTTGAAATAGTTTTCACCCGCAGCATTCTCCGTTATCTTTGGCAAAAACGGCACAACCTAACAGGTTATGCTACAAAAACAGTGCTTTTTTTATGCATGAAAAGTGTTTAGAGCAAACTCACATTTTATTATCAAACTCACGTTAGTGTATTAATAAAAGAGATATGCCCTCGTATCTGGTTCTCCAAATAAAACAATATCTGATAAACTTCTGGTGCCCTATGAGTTTATGAACCGAAACATTGGACATATCTCATATCCTCGTGCAACGAGGATGCTCTTTGAGTTCTACTTAACTTCTTATACGGTGGATTCTTTCTCTACACGCGTCCACTTGTCGCGAGTCCTTTGAGTCTTACTAAAAATATGTACGCAACTTACTTGTAAACGCTGAATTCCGTAAGCATAGTTGCGTATTAATCTGGTGCATTCATCAGAGGCGCATGTGAAGAGTCTTCAAGTCCAATAAGCTGCAAACCGCTGTTTTCGGTACCGACATAAAGTATGCCATTCGCAACAGCGATAGAAGTAGCATCATCCGGAATTTCTGGCGTAATCCGTTCCCAAGTGTTATCCTTACTTGTCAATCTATAAACCCCGCCCTGAGCATTTTTTGCAGAACTCACTACATATAAAGTTGTGCCGTCCAGAGCAAAACGGTCTATCATGAGCTTTTGACCGTCCAAATCGGTAATGATGTTCCATTTAGCGCCATCGCTTGAGGACAAAGCTGCTTTGTCAGTTGCTATATAAACAGTTTCGTCAGTGATAAGTATCTGCTTAAAAAAATTAACAAATATTGGTAGCGGTACGGTTTTCCAATTCTTTCCTCTATCAACAGAGTGAAGTAGAATACCATCCGGCTTACCAACATAGACAGTGTCCCCAGAAACGTCTAATTTGAAACTATGAAACTTGCTACTCTTAAGAGAACTAAGGTTCGCTATGTCGCGAGTATCTTCGATCTTGGTATCGTACCAACTTGCATCGTTGTTCACTTGGGATTCAGAGTGCCAGATTAAAAGTTTCCGTTTGTACTCAACATAGAAGGTGTTACCACTGACAGCAAATCCTCCATAGATATCTGTCCCAATGCTAAGGAAATTTTTTATAAAATTACTGGCATTTTCTACATCATCCTCCATGGATGTCTGTGCTGCCTTCATAAATGCTTCTATAGGGTTCCTTTCACCAAAGGTGGGAACACCTTGGATCGGGAGAAGCACTCTATTTTCTTCGTTTAAGTAGAAAAAAATCAATTCTAATCCTGCGTATCCTTTTGCGTAAAGGATATCATCTGCTTCTGTCATCTCTCGTATACTTGCCTTGGTCAACGGCACCTCTGTGTTCATAATAGTCATATTCATACCACTTAATTCCACAGGAATTGCTTCCCATGACTGCCCACCGTCGGTTGATGTAATAAGTTTTTCATCTGCTACTGCGTAGAGTTTATTTTTAAAGACAGTTAGATTTTGTATGTTGCCGCCCAATCCAGTATTAAATCGCTTCCACGAATTGCCGCCATCGGTTGACCGACGGATTCCGTAATTATCCCCTATGTAAAATTGGTACTTGACATCTGTAGATTGTTGTTGATGAGAGGATTCATTACTACTTTGGACTTTCAAGGCAGCAACAAAACTTGGGTTTATGAGTTTTACTAAAGGTGCCGTTATCCAAGTTTTTCCCTCATCCGTTGAACGTACAGTGTTGGACGTGGGTGCTATTAATAGCATGACCGTTTTTTCTTTAGCAACAATCTTGTCCATTATTACTACATATTCATTTTGAATAACGTTTGTCGGCGTAATATCTGTCCATGAATTGCCGCGATCTGTTGATCGGAAAACTGACCATAAAGACTTTTTACTCAGCATAACCTTTACTGTAGTCCCAAAATCCATAAAATTCTTCATATCCGCCGAAATTTTGAGAAGTCCTGCCACAACATAAAGGCGGTGTCCTGCTACTGCGAATGCATGAATAGATTTAGATTCCGCTACCGGTAATTGTTCCCACACATCTGATCTATCAAACCCCTCCTTCGAACTCGGTTCCAGATTGAGGCGGAAAAGGCCCCGATTGGTACCAGCAAATAGTGCGTTTTCAACAGATGTTAATGCATAAATTTTTCTCCTTGCTAAACCGTTGTTTAAAGGTGTCCAAGAGATGCCTGCATCTTCAGAACGGAACACCCCTTGCAGTAGGGCGAGGTAAAGTTCAGTAGAGCCTTGTGCATTATCTTTCACGATCAAGCCCATGGCCCGTCCTTTCGGACGGGTGCCGAGAGGTTTCCACGTCTTACCTTTATCTTCTGAAGCGATTACCGCCTCATCAGCCACAATATAGAGAGTGCCTCCGTGTTCAGTTATGGGTATGGGCATTATAGGGTGCATAGCCGGTAAGTTACTATTTATTAAGTGCCACCTTTGGTTATCAGTTGTCATGCGATAAAGCCCTATTGGAGTTATCGCAAATAGATCGTTTATTTTTGTAGCAAATAGTGTAGATACTTTTACCGCTCCAGGACTGTCAAGTTGAGTCCACCGTTCCGTTGAGAGTGGCAACTCAGTTTCAGTTGTTGGGATAATATTGGTAAAGTTTACGTTCTGAGAAGTATCCGCCTTTTCGCCAGTGCCTTGACTTTTACTGGAAATATCAGTGGTTCCGAGTTGGGTACGCGAATCAGGTTTTATTTTTTGAACAACACTAACAGGTGTATCAACGATTTCAACTGTTAACACTGATTTGGAATCGAGATCGTACGGTTGGAAAGAGAGTAAAAGGTGTTGGACTCCAATTCCTATGAATAAAAGAATTAAAATAGCAGAAGCTGCAGAAACAACCCACGGCACAAAAGGTTTGCTGCCTGAAGGAACAAGAGGATTGGTGCGCGAGATTTGCTTCATTATGTTTTCTGTTAATTGCGTTGGAAGTTGGAAACTACTAAGGTTTTCGCTAATTATCGCTTCTTCTTTCCTTAAACGGTTGCGGGCACGATTGAGTCGGCTTTTAATCGTATTCGGGGACACGCCGAGCATCTTGCTAATCGTCTCACATGTCATTTCTCCGAGATAATAGAGTGCCATGACTGTGCGTTCACTTTCTGGCAGTTTTTGGAGCAGCTTTTGGACAAGTTCACGACGGGCTTCAGCCGTTTCAGTGTCTCGTTTTTCTGCGATGTATTGTGAATGTGACACTTGATCAATCTCCGCAACGTCGGTAGTTTCTAAAGATTGGACCGGAAGTTTCTTTTTTCGATGCCATTCAGTGCATAGGTGAGACGCAATTACGTATACCCATCCCGGAAACAGGCTGTGATCTTTTAAAGTTCTGAGCCTTTGGTAAGCTCTAAGAAAAGCATCTTGCGTAATTTCTTGAGCAATGTGAAAATCGCCTATTTTTCGCCATGCAAGTGCATGAATTCCCTTTTGATATTTTTCAACGAGGGCAGTAAATGCCGTTTGATCACCGTCCAATGTCCGCTGAATCAGTTCAGAATCGTTATTTTGCATAAAAAATACTCCGGAGTGTTACCACTACTTAATTTAAGTGACGAGTTTTAAATTGAAGAAGGTTGCATTATTTTATCGGTTTTACATTAAAAATGAAATTTCGACTTTGGGAAATAACATAATACCATTTCTATATGATGATGTTACATTATTCCGTAGGTGTCAACTTAAGAAAACGTTTATGTTTTTCAATACCTTCGCCAAAATATGGTTGAATAAATAGGGCAGATGTCCTAAAGTTAT
>JAPPMR010000146.1 GCA_028818995.1 Candidatus Poribacteria bacterium
GAGATGTTATTGATTGGTCAATCCTTTTTCTATACGCGTCGTGAACGGAAGACCGAGAGACTCGCATATACACCAAAAGTGGCTATAGTCGCACCTCACTACGGTTGGGATGACGAAACAGCGGAGCATGCAAAGAGTCTACTTGATCAGGATTACGAAGGAGACTTTCAAATCTACTTCGTAACCCACGAAATAGATGATTCAGGATACGATGTTTCTTACCCACATCTACAAGAACTTGTAGAGAATATCCCGCACGCCGATGTCCTTTTAGCACCTAACATCATTGATAACAATCTACCACGTTCACAAAAAGTTCAGAACCTTATGACAGTAATAGAGAACTTACCTGAAGATGTTGAGGTTATTGCGTTTGTAGACGCGGATGTAGCAATTCAAAGGGATTGGCTCAGACTACTTGTTACACCACTTCAAGACAATAAAATCGGCGCGACTGTTGGCGGTAGATTCTATTTTCCGCAAACGTGGAACTTTCCATCGCTTGTTGAAGCCACATGGGTCAACTTTCAAATGTCATTACAAGGTGACCATTGGCTCACAATGGTATGGGGTGGTTCTAATGCTTTTCGACGCGAATTCCTTGAAAAAGGACAGATACTACAACGTTGGGAACAAGCCACAATTGAAGACCTCAACACGACTCGCGCGGTACGAGCCGTTAAACGTAAAATTCATTTTGTTCCGGATTGCGTTGCGGTTACTCGCACCTCAAACCGCACATGGGGACAGATTTTCGAATTTACAAATCGACAGATGATTATGACACGCCACATGGGTTTATGGGCACAGTGGTTCGGCAGTTTAATTCTCTTTTTACCGAAAGCAGTGCTGGTTTTTGGTGCGATACCTTTTATCTTTTCACGACAGGCACTGCTACCCCTTGCCTTCATACCATTTTTGGAAGTGCTCGGTTTTCAGCTCTGTTGTCGAAACCTTCCGCAGTGGCTTCGCGATATGCCAAGAGTCCAAGACACACTCCGCATCAGTAAATACGCTGCACCGTTTTCCATTTTTCTTGCGGGTATCAACGCTTTGTACGCTGCATTTCAACGAAAGATCGTTTGGGGTGGTGTCCGATATGAAATCCTCTCCGCCACTACATGCAGAGTTTTAGGACGCGTAAAGGATCAAAATTAGGTATCAGGGGTTTTATCCATCTAATTCTTATAAAGCATCATTGTGGGAGGGAACTCCGATTCCCGACTATTGCTTTGTCAACACATTATAGGTCGCGATTCGGAGATCGCTCCTACCGATGAACCGCCTATTGTAGGAGGGAACTCCGATTCCCGACTATTGCTAATACCTACAAATTTAGAACTATAAAACATTCTTGCATTTTTTGCAAAATATGTGATAGTATAGAGGAATAAAAATGAGGAGTGAAAAATGGGTGTAGAAAAAATAACGAAATCAGACCAAGAGTGGAAAGAGCAACTTTCACCTGAAGAATTTAAAGTAACCCGAAAAAAAGGGACTGAACGCGCTTTTACAGGTAAATATCACGATTGCAAAGAACAAGGCACTTATCACTGTATCTGCTGTGGAAGTCCACTTTTTACCTCTGAAACTAAATACGATTCTGGCACAGGATGGCCCAGTTTTTGGGAACCTGTTGCCTCTGATTCTGTTGAGACAAAATCGGATTTCAGCATCTTTTTCATGCCACGGACCGAAGTCGTTTGCAGCCGTTGCGACGCACATTTGGGACACGTCTTTAATGATGGGCCCAAACCAACAGGCAAACGTTACTGTCTCAATTCGGCAGCACTTACGCTTGTCCAGTCAGATGATGAATCCTAATCAGTTTGGAAAGGAGTATTAATGGCATTAAGAAGTCGAATTTCATCGCGGTTCTTGGTCAACCAACTTGCAACCGCTATATCTGAAGATTGGCGTACATCGCGCAATTTCATGCGCTACCAGCTTGCTAAGGAATCATTTAATTTGCGTCATCCGTTTGGTGCAAAGCATGGTAAAGGCGATGATGTTCAGTTAGTGAGTCTACGAATTACAGATATGTGTAATCTGCGTTGTCATTCCTGCGGGCAGTGGGGAGATAATGGATATCTACTTGACAAATCCCTCAAAGAGTTAAAACAACGTGAAGTGCCTGTAGAAGTATATAAAAGCCTCGTTGACCAGGTTGTTGATGCAGGTTGGTCACCTGTATGGTACATCTGGGGTGGCGAACCGATGCTTTATCCGGGTATCATCGAATTAATGCATTACATCAAAGAGAAAGGGATGCCCATTTCTCTGGTGAGCAATGCAACTAACATTGCCAGACGCGCGGACGACATCTTGGAAACATGCAAAATTATCTATCTAAGTGTTGATGGACCCAATGAAGAAATCCACAATACACAGCGCCCCGGTGTTACTGAAAACTATGACAACTTCAAAGATGTTAAGGCAGCATTGGAAACGCTTAGTGCAGAGAAAGAAAGGCGAAACCAAAATTTTCCTTATATAATCCCGCTTAGCTGTGTCACGATGTATAACATTGATGTTGTGGTTGACCTTTATAAGTTCACCAGCCAATATGCAGATGCCCAAATCTTCTATTTGACATGGTGGATTGATGCTGAATCTGCTCAGGAACATACAGAGGACTTTGAGAAACGTTTTGGGTTCAAACCACAAACGCATTATGGATGGATTGGCACTTGGCACGACTTTGATCACGGTGTAATTTTGGATCGGTTTGAGGAGATGGAGGATCTCTCTGAAAAGCAGAAGCGATGCCCGCCCGTGATGATGCCACGTCTAAATTCAAAAGGAGAAATTCAACGCTACTACACTGACCATGAGCAAACCTTCGGCTACAACCAGTGTGTTAGTATCTTCATGACACTTGAAATTGACAGCAATGGCGACGTTAGTCTTTGCAGAGACTATCATGACTATATCATCGGTAACATCAAAGATGATAAGGTTGTTGATATGTGGAATAATCAGAAAGCAATAAAATTTCGTCAGTCCATTAGCACAGATGGACCGATGCCGGTATGTCGCCGCTGTTGTGGATTAATGGGATTTTAATTGAAGACGGTGTGTAAATAATTCTGTTGGATATGTGTTTAAAAGTAGTAGGCACGCTCCGCGTGCCGTAATAGGTTAAAAAAAACGCCATAATCCAAAAGCAATTTATATGTTATTTAGATTGGCTATAAACGATAGGAAGATTATATGAAAATAGGTTTACGTATCCCTGGCACAGCCCGACAAATGCCGTTCGCGGATTTCTGTAAATGGTGTGCTGATAACGGATTTGAAGCAATTGATATTGGTGAAGCAACCCCAGAAGTCGTAAAAACTGCACGGGATGCTGGATTAGAAATTGGGACATCGGATTTACCTGGGACTCGCGAACTTCTCAGTGCAAAGAAATCTACACAAAAGTCCGGTGCGCAAAAGGCAAAAGCAGCTATCCAAGCCGCCGCAGACAACGATGTGCATATTATGTTTTGTGTCTTTGTCCCTGAAGACGCAAGCCTCGGACGTGCTAAAAACTTTGATATATGGAAAGACACCGTTCCCCCTATTGCAGAATTCGCTGAGTCCAAAGGTGTAACGATTGCTATAGAAGGCTGGCCCGGCGGCGCACCTGCGTACCCTGCGCTTGGATGTACGCCTGAAATGTGGCGTGCGATGTTTGCTGAATGTCCTTCTGCTGGCTTAGGTCTCAACTATGACCCGTCACACCTTGTCCGAATTGGTATTGACCATATCCGCGCACTTAATGAATTTGCTTCTTATGTGAAACACGTTCACGGAAAAGATACCGCTTTTGATGAGGAAGCGATGTACCTGCACGGCAATTTGGGGCCGAGTTTTCAAGGTCCCCGTGGGTTCGGTGAAGATTGGTGGCGATACACGATTCCCGGCGATGGTGTTGTGGATTGGCTGAAAGTCGTGCAACGTCTTGAAGACGAAGGGTTTGACGGTATCTTTAGCGTTGAGTTGGAAGATTACCGTTATTGGCAGTCATGGGAAGCAGAATCCGAAGGACTGCTCCGTTCTCATGAATTCCTTTCTTGCTTTGTACGATGAAC
>JAPPMR010000352.1 GCA_028818995.1 Candidatus Poribacteria bacterium
GTAACGTCATGACAGTGCGTTCACTTTCTCCAAGCTTCGCAAGCAGTTTTTTGACAACATCACGTTGTGTTTCTGCGGTGATCCGTTCATTTTCCTCAAGCACATACTCAGAATAAGTCGCTTTTTCGGGTTGGGTTACGTCCTTGTCTTCTAACAACTGCGCTCGTAAATGCTTTTTACGCAACCACGTGCTGCAGCGATTTGTAGCAATCACATAAAGCCAGCTTGCAAAACGCTGCGGTTTCTTAAGCTCGCCTAATTTCTGGTATGCTTTCAGGAATGTATCCTGCGTAATCTCTTCGGCAATGTGAAAATCTCCAATTTTCCGCCACACAAGCGCGTGAACCTGTTTTTGATATTTTTCCACAAGTTCCGCGAAAGCAGCGTCATCGCCATCAAGAATACGGTGGATTAATTGCACATCGTTGTTTTTCATGGATCACCTCCGATTTCACCCTATAGTGACGCTATGAAACGGTGAAACGGGTGCATAATTCTGTACGAATAGGAGTGTGTTTAGATAAGAGTGTTAAAGGGGCAATTTTGATCACGGGAATTTTGTTGGGTTTCGTTCCTTAACCTAACCTACGCGTTAACGGGGACTACGTCAGCATACACATAAGTCGGAGGATTGGTATTGCTGGCGTGAATTTTATCATTTTCGTCATCGGAGGCAGAAGCAATATCTCTCTGAACGATTTTGCCAGGTTTTGCATCAACGGGTGAGCTAAACATCGGTCCATCAATAACGCATGTATGAAACTCACCGTTTTCACCGAGCGGGTCTACGTCATCTGGCAAATCTGAAAGGAGTTCAGCATTAAACCAGCGTCCTGCAAAATCTGCGGGAACCTTAGTCGGATTGAGGGCAGTGATAATCGCTTGCATACCGGATGCAATCATCTTTTGCGCGAGTAGAGTCGTATCCTCACCCCATACAGGAAAAATCGGTGTGAAGCCGGTACCGCTCAATTTCTCCTCTCGGTAGGCACGGATGTCTTCAAGGAACAGATCTCCAAAAGCGAAATGTGAAGCGGTCATATCCTTTGGTAATGCTTCTACTTCTGTAAGGAACTTTTGCATCGCCGCTTCATATATTTTGTTTGAGCAAGGGTACGGAATCGGTATCTCGTATAACGGGACACCGAGTTTTTCTGCTTGCTGTTTCAAAACCCAAGCAGGTGTAGAGTGAATGGAAACACGGTCAAACGTCTTCGTGACGGTGGTGAAAATTCCGCGCACATCGTATCGTTCTGGCTGTTGGCGTAAAGTGTGAAATGCCCACGCTGAATCTTTACCTGAAGACCAAGAGACCATAACTGGTGTGGGGGATTTGTCTTTTGTTTCATTTGTCATGTTAATTTTTCTTTTCCAATTCGCACTTATTGCTATCGTAGGTTGGGTTGAGGAACGAAACTCATAACTGTAAATTTTGTGTTTTTAGTTAGGTTACCTTTTAATTTTCTGAATCGCGGATTACCGCAGATTTATCGGATTACACGGATTATTGACTTGGTCTATCAAGTTATCTTCAAAAGAATTCGCTTTAACGGACAAAGCGGACATAAGCAGAAACATCTATTTTTTAGGTGGGATAATCCGCGTAATCTGTGTCATCCGCGATAATCAGCGATTCAGACAACACAATGGTTAACTTCACAAAAATCAGATACTTGTCCTTAAATTGATACATACATATAGGTAGAACGAAGCGAAACCTAACAAATTCCAAAAGATGCGCGATGAATTGCGCGACTACAAACGCGACACTTCTCAAGATACGCTTACAAAGCGCGCCTACAAGCAGACACAAGGTTTTTATAATGCCAAAAAGTTTCCCAATAGGCTCTTTCCAGCAGCTGTCAAAATAGACTCCGGATGAAACTGAACACCCCATATAGGCAAGGTTTTATGCCTTAGCCCCATAATTTCATCCTGATCTGTCCATGCCGTAATTTCAAGGCAATCCGGCAATGTCTCTTTTTTCACAATTAACGAATGATAACGCGTCGCTTCAAATGGATTATCCAAGCCTTCAAAGAGCTCAATGTCATTGTGTAGTATCATTGAGGTTTTACCGTGCATCAACCGATCCGCTCGGACAACCTCACCACCAAACACGTCCCCGATACACTGATGCCCAAGACATACCCCTAAAATCGGCACTTTCCCAGCGAAGTGTTCTATCGCATCGTTGGATATGCCAGCCTCTCGTGGTGTGCAAGGACCGGGTGAAATGACAATCCGTTCCGGTGCCAGCGCGTCTAATTCTTCTATGCCTATCTTTCGACTGCGATGCACTTCCAATTCCGCACCGAGCTCACCAAAGTACTGCACGAGATTGTAAGTAAATGAGTCGTAGTTGTCAATCATCAAAACCATCTTTTTGCCTCCTATAATAGCAGCCCTTGTTGTGCCATTTCAATAGCAGTAAGCAATGCCCATGCCTTACTGACGGTTTCATAATATTCATTTTCAGGTACTGAATCTGCAACGACACCCCCGCCTGCTTGCACGTAAGCAGTTCCGTCTTTGACAACGGCAGTTCGTATAGTAATCGCTGTGTCTGCACTACCAGAAAAACTGAAATAGCCAACTGCCCCGCCATAAGTGCCGCGGCGTGTTGGTTCCAACTCGTCAATAATTTCCATTGCGCGTATTTTAGGTGCGCCAGAGAGTGTACCAGCAGGCAGACATGCACGCATCACATCAAAAGCAGAAAGATTGTCACGCAGTTTTCCAATAACATGCGAAACGATATGCATCACGTGTGAAAACTTTTCAATTATCATCAGATCGGTCACCTCAACGGTATGGTATTCACACACACGTCCAAGGTCGTTTCGTCCTAAATCAACAAGCATAACATGTTCTGCGCGTTCCTTAGGATCGGTGAGAAGTTCTTGTTCTAATGCCTTATCTTCCTCAACAGTTTTGCCGCGCGGGCGTGTTCCAGCAATCGGAACAGTCTGGACAAGACCATCTTCCACACGCACCATCATCTCTGGCGATGCACCAACAATTTCAAAACCATTACACTTGAGATAATACATATAAGGCGATGGATTCACCACTCGTAATGTTCGATAAACATCAAATGAGTCAACAGTTACCGAACGGCTAAACCGTTGTGAAGTCACAACCTGTATGATGTCGCCCGCTGCTATATATTCTTTGGCGCGTCGTACTACGTCTTCGTAAGCAGCCTTTGTGAAATTTGAAGGTGGATCGGGCACCGTTTCAGGTTGCCTACCTGAACGTTCATTTATATTATTTATTAAGTGCACTTCAGAAGTAGATGTCAGCTTTCCAACCAGTGCGTCAATTTTGCCAACAGCATCAGCATAAGCTGCATCCACATCCCCATCAATATGTGCATTTGCCACAACTTTAATCTGATGATTTACATGATCAAAAATCAGAATTGTCTCAGCAATCATGAAAAAGCAATCGGGAAGCTGCAGTTCATCTTCCGTATCATCCGGCAATTCTTCCACAAAACGCACCATATCGTAACTCATATAACCGACGGCGCCACCGTGGAATTGTGGTAACCCTTCAACACTGACAGGCTGGTAATTCTGCATCAGCTCTTCAAGGGCTTTCAACGGGTCTTCATATTCTTTAGAAACTTTTTCACCGTTTGCCAAATATTCAATAGTTACCTGATGTCCTTTGCTGTGGAAAAGCACGGAGGGTTGACTACCCAAAAATGAGTAACGTGCTACGGTTTCACCACCTTCAACACTCTCCAATAAAAACGCATAATTATCAGGCATCAATTTATAGAAGGCGGACACCGGTGTCTCCATATCTGCCAAAATCGGGCGATATACCGGTATCGTGTTGCCTGTTTTCGCTTTTTCCTTAAATTCCTCCAACGTCGGATAATACATTAATAACTCCTTTTCGTATCCTTAGCATCATAATCTTTTTCTAAAGTGATAAAGTTGGTTTCGCGTTCGCTCTATCCAACCTACGAACTATTTCCTTCTGATTTGAATGATAGGTAATCAATTGTCCAATTCCCGATCTGATGCCAAGATACAAAAGTTAGGAATATCACAGCTTAATAA
>JAPPMR010000104.1 GCA_028818995.1 Candidatus Poribacteria bacterium
GACATGATGATGTCGGTGAAAGTGCCGCCGGTGTCAACACCGATTTTTTTTACATTCTTTTCTTTGTACATATATTAAGGTAACAAGTTGTTATTTCTAATTTACTGTCACACAACCACATTTTTCGGGTTGCCTTCTAAAAAAGCGATAATATTGTCAACAGCACCTTCATTAAGAAGATCAACACCTTCGGGAGTCATATCTGCGCAGTGCGGGGTTAATATAATCTGTTCACATGTTAATAGCGGATGGTCCGCAGGAGGTGGTTCTTGATCATAAACATCAATTGCAGCGCCGCCGAGGTGACCACTATTTAGCGAGCGTACTAACGCGTCTGTGTCTACTATTTGTCCGCGTGCAACATTAATTAAAAGCGCTTTTGGTTTCATCAATTCAAGTTCGCGTTCCCCGATGAGATGAAAACTATCATCTGTCAGTTTTACATGTAGACTCACAACATCAGACATCCGCAGCAAATCTTCAAAAGACACAAATTGAATACCGAGTTGTTTTGCGCGTTCAGTAGAAGGATTATATGTCCATGCGATAACGTTCATACCAATTGCTTTGCCGAGACGTGCCATCTCAGAACCGATATGACCCGTGCCGATAACTCCGAGTGTCTTGCCTTGCAAATAAACGTTATCCATACGGTACCATTTTCCTGCTTTCATACCCGCAGTCATAAAAGCAGCACGTTTAGCAAGTGCAAACATTAAACCGAAACTGTGTTCCGCAACGACAGGTGCAGTTCTGCCGGGTTGATTGCAAACAACAATCCCTCTCTTTTTTGCTTCATCCAGTGCAATCATATCGGTACCGATGGAGCAGAGCGATATTAACTTTAGTTTTGGTAGATGTGGCAATACATCTGCATGCCATTTTACCATTCCGCGTGAATTAATGAGAATATCAGCATCCTCAGCACGGTGGATTTTTTCTTCGGCAGTTTCTGGACGATCCGTATATACTCTAACATCACCAAAAGATTTCAAACGTTCCAGATGTGGCGAACCTTGAATTTGAGGTGGTGAATCACCGGGAACAACAATTTTGAGATTATCCACAGTTTATTTCCTTTTTTTCTCAGCGGACTTGGTTTGCGAACGCAAATGCGGCACTACAATCTCTTCAGCAATAATTTTTGCTTTGAATTCCTCAACCTTTTTCAAAATATCTTCAGATAATAATTTTTCGTTGTCTTTGTCAACAATATACTCTATTCCACCCTCTTTTAGACCGTAATTTTTCAATCCACCTGTAAAAGTATCGGACACCACATTTTCTATCATCTGATAAACAGACAATTCCACACCTTTAATAATACTTGTGAGTACCTGACCGGGAATTAGACCGTTCCCATTTGAATCGACCCATATAATATATTTCTTTGTCTCTTTTGCCGCTTCAAGTACGCCTAACCCACTTGCCCCAGCAGCCGCGATTATAATATCCACACCTTTATTATACTGTGCAAGTGCTAATTCTTTTCCTTTTGCCGGGTCATCAAAAGCTTGCGGTGTAACCCCGACGTAGTTGACAAGAAGTTCAATTTCTGGATTAGTTGCGTTAATGCCAGTCGCAAATCCGATTTCAAATGCTTCAACGAGTGGAATCTTCATACCGCCGACAAACCCCACCTTTTTCGTTTCAGTTTTTAATGCGGCGATGACACCAGCGAGGAATGTTCCTTCGTGTGCCTTATAAATAAGTGATGCCACATTGGCAGGTTCAGCGACAGCATCAATCAGTGCGAAGTTAACGTTTGGAAAATCGACTGCAACACGGTTCATCGGTTCACGAAAAAGGAAGCCGACACCGATAATGAGATCGTATTTCAATTTCGCGAGACGGCGTAATGCCATCTCCGTATCGGTGCTTTGTCCGGGATTAATTTCAGTGAGTTTAATATCCCATTTATCAGAAGCTTTTTTTGCACCTGTGTATGCAGCGTCGCAAAAAGAGAGATCCCCTCGACCGCGCACATCGTAAATTAAACCGACCTTAATTGCTGCGGGTGTGGTTTGGACAATTATAAGGCAAATTAGAAAAATGGGAATGAAAAGACACAGTTTTATTTTCAAGACAATTCTCCTGTTTCGGACATATTAGGTTGAAGAAATGAATCAGATTAACAAGTCTCAATCGGTTTGTGAGATACAGTCTCAAAATTGAATATTGACAGAGAGACGTTAATGATTAAACGTATATCTCACATGACGAACATAAACAGTTAAATGGAAACGAATCGGCCGACTATATTTCAGGTGTTACCATGACGAAAACGAGATAGGCATGAAAATGTTTGGAACAAGAAAAATGCACCAAAAAAGTTGAAGAGGTAATAAGGATATAAAAATGAAACAAATGGGTGAAAATTATTTTTAATTAGCATACACCATCGCGAGTGCAAATGCAACATTTTTCGTCAGAGGGTTAGATCAAAAAATTTTGTAACAGGTAAAGGTTAGAAAATAGAAATAACATGATGCTAAGTGTAACTGTACAAGCATTTAATGACGTATTGTACGTGCAAAACGTCATTAAACCGTTGACCCTGAAAACGAAAAATGATACAATCAAAATCGTCAAATTTATATGGAGAACCTGAATGGCAAAATCGAAAAGAAGAAAAATACAACAACCCCGAGTACTCGACGAATTACAACAGAGAATACTTTTAGAAGCACTCAATAATAGAGAACGCGATAGAATGCTCGTACTCTTTTGCCTCCGAACAGGACTCCGAAACGCTGAAGCATGCGGCATGAATATCGGAGATGTGTTAAAATTTGGAAACATCGTTACCACCTTAGAAGTCCGAGCGGAAATTGCAAAGAATAAGGTGTCAAGAAGAATACCACTCGTCAACGATGTCCGAGACGCACTCCACAATTTTTTAACATGGAAAACCGAACAAGGTGAAAAAGATGAATTGGACAGTCCGCTGTTTTGCACGCTCCGCACAAAAAATCGTCTTGCCCCCCGAGACTTCCAACGTATCATGGAAGCAGCATCAACAATGTTAGGTCTCAGATTCACTCCCCACGATTTACGACATACCTTCGGCACAGAACTCTACCGCGCAACGCACGATTTAGAATCGGTGCGCATAGCATTAGGACACACAAGTTTACACGCAACGCAAATCTATATGCATACCAGCCCCGATATATTGCGGCAACGCTTTGAGACTGCGTTTAGCAGGCAAACCCAAGACTAAAATTAAATCCTGTCCACACACCGCTATGCAGAATTTGCCCACAACGGTTTTTTGGTATATCCTATATTGGATTTGATGAAAAAATGCGTTGTACGCCAACGTGAGCATTAATTTTTTAATCAAATTCAATAAATTTTCCGTCAGAACAATATTATTCCCCAATTGCCAATTTTTTGAAGATTTCCCATTTTTCAATTTATCCTCGCAAAAATGAACCGAAACGGTAACACGGTTTTAAGGTTGACTTTTTTCCACTTAATCCGTATCCTATTAACAAGATTCCAGCATCCTCATGGGTGTCCGATTCTTCACAGATGTTTGCATGATCTAAAAACATAACAAAAAGGAGGAGTTGATATGATAACGAGTTTTATAACCGTACGAAGATTCACCGTTTTGAGTTTTCTCGTGCTTTTTGCTGTGTTACTATCTCAGCCTTCATTCGCAGGTACCCAACTATGGGATTTTGAAAAAAATGCGGAGGGTTGGAAAGTTGCTAACGGCAAATGGGAAGTCGCAGATGGTGTCTACAAACTTGCAAGAGGCGGACAAGCCGAGCATTCTCTCGTTGGAGAAGAAGATTGGGACGACTACACCGTCGAGGCAAAAATTAGAATTGATGAGCACCATTGGGCAGGACTTGCGTTTCGCGCAAAAAGCGAAATGGAGTACTACGTCTATTACTTCAATGTGCCAGATAACAAGACAGAACTGTGGCGACACAAACAAGGCGGCTGGGCTTCGCGCGACAATCTCGCGCAGATCCCCGCTGTTGGAGGAGTCAAGATTAAAAATGGCGAATGGTACGATATGAAGGTAGAAGTTGAAGGGGATACCTTTAAGT
>JAPPMR010000819.1 GCA_028818995.1 Candidatus Poribacteria bacterium
CTCTATGCCCGCGCTTGCCTGTTTCTAAGTCGTACTCCAAATTAACATAATTCTGTGCAGCATTTTGAAGGCTCTCACATGCAGAAGAGGATAACAGCGCACGACCAAGATTTGTGTGAGTTACAGTTCCAGTCGCATTCACGACAGCACGCAGTGGAGAACGTGTTTTTTCTTCTATCCATTGGCGTGCTAATATCGCATACTCCTCTGGTTTGGGCAATTCCAGTTTAATATTGCCCTGCAGAATTTGGTCTCGAATATCAGCGACAACTGACCGTAGAACTTCTGTTACAAGTGGTCGAGCATAACATTCTTGCAATTCCTGCATTTCCGGTAGCAACAAGAGTTTATCAATCGCAGGGAGTTGACGTAGCAAGTTTTTCTTGTCTGATTTGACAGTCAATTTTTTATCCAGAGTAAATAGGTAGTATTGTAAAAATAGCCATGTATATTCGTTGATGTCGTTTAAATTTTATCAAATTAACCTTCAAATGTCAAACAATAATGGGAAGAGGAAAGCTAACCAAAATCTGCTTGCAATATATCTGATCAAATTGTAAAATACGCACAAGTTTTACAAATTTTAGGAGAACCTCCCAAATGCTTAAAGCTGGATTTATCGGAGCTGGTGGACGTAGTCAAGGCGCGCATTACCCCAGCGTCAATCGCCTTGAAGACGATGTTGAAATGTCCGCTGCATGTGAACTTGACGAGGGCAAACTCAATCAGGTCGCGCAAAAATATGAGTTTCCACATACGTTCACAGACCACCGTAAGATGTTGGATACAATGGATTTAGACGTTGTCTACTGCGTGATGAATGAAAAGTGGATTTTACAACCCGCACTGGACTGTCTCAATGCAGGAAAGCATCTGTTTATAGAAAAACCGCCCGGTGCAACGAGTGATGAGACACAACAATTATTGGAAGCAGCAGTTGCAAACGATGTCTATTGTATGGTCGGTTTTCAACGAAGATTTGCCGCTGTCACACGCGAAGCGATGCGGCGAGTTGCTGAAAAAGGTCCCGTTTCGTTGGCAGTCACAACATTTAACAAGCAGATGATCGGTGGTAATAGAGAATTTACGACAACCCTTTGGAATGATGTCTGTCACGTTGTTGATTTGCTCCGTTATATGGCAGGTGGTGAGCCGGTTGAAGTCACAGCACATCGCGACACATTCGGCGCGGAACAACGCAACTTTTACACCGCTTATGTCCGTTTTGATAACAATGTGACAGGCGTTGTGTTTGGTAATCGGGCATCGGGTGGACGCGTACTACGGTCTGAATTACACGGTGTTGGTATTGGATGTTACATGAAAATCCCAGAGGAAATCGAAATTCATGAAAATAACCAAATGAATGTAATGGGAGGTTGGGAAGTAGACGGTGTTGACCAACGTGATGGTCCGAGTTACGAAGGTGTGCTTACAATGCATCAACACTTCGTCGACTGTGTACGGAATAGAAAAGTTCCGCTTACCGACTTACGTGATGTTATTCATTCTATCCGTCTTGTTGACCAAATAGAAGGTCCCTTACCTTAGCGATTAATTAGGAGGCTAAATAGATGCTTGATGAACGCCATCTGCAGCATCAAATTACTGACGAACAACTGTGTGCGTTAAATGCAGATGGATATTTCACCGTTGAAGACGCGTTACCTTTGGAACTTGTTGTCCAATTAGAACAACGCGTTGATGCTATTTACAAAACACATTTAGATGCTGAATATGACCCATACACCAAAAAACGGATGACTTCACACGACAATTTTTTCTATCCGAATTTTCTTGGCAAAGACCAAATCTTTATCAACGTTTTGGATTGGTATAAAACTTTTCCAAAGGTGTGGGGCATTTTGGGATGGAATATCTACTCTTACCATAGTCATTTTATTATCACGCCACCGCGCCCTGAATCTTCACGTGGTAATGGGTCGCCACTCGGTTGGCATCAAGATAGTGGTCGCGTGAACATTGAGATTGAGAGTTCCCCTCGTCCCCGTTTGTCAATCAAAGTTGTCTACTGGCTGTCAGATTGCTCAGAGGCAGGGCGCGGAAATTTCTACGTTATTCCCGGAAGTCATCTGTGGGACACATTTGAGCGACCAAAAGACAGTTCGCTACCTGAAGGTGCGACAGCAGTCTGTTGTAAACCCGGAGATGCTGTCTTTTTTGATCGACGTATATGGCATGCACGGAGTGAAAACGACTCCGACATCACGCGGAAAGGACTTTTTTACGGATACGGATACCGATGGCTACGCAGTAAAGACGATATGACTATTCCTTCTGAGATATTTGAACAAAACGACCCAATTCGGCAACAACTTCTTGGCGGCGGTACTAACGCAAATGGTCATTTCTCTCCGAAGAATGCGGATGTTCCGTTGAAAATCTGGCTTGAAGAGAAAGGCGTTATTTCAACATAAAGATTTGACATTACATCAAGTCTGTGGTATGCTTTAATCGCATCGTAGGTGCAAGGGGGCTACCACTCCCTGCCTGCGGTGTATTTGTCTGAACCAAGATTTGCAGGATTATGTGATTTTCAGGATTATTATTTGAATCGTGGACAATTCGTGATCGAGTATGTAAGAGGCGCAATGAATTGCGCGACTACAAACGCTGATATTCTTAAAAACCGCGTAATATGTGCAATCCGCGAAAATCTGTGATTCAGACAAACAAAACCCGACACAAAATAGGCAGACGGCACGCGGAGCGTGCCTACTACTTTGCATCAAGGATGAAAGCCCTTCTAAAAGTAGGATTCGGTGCGGTTAGGAAACCGCACCTACCAAGAAGTGTACACATATTTTGATTTTACGATAACCAATTGTAGAGGAAATAAAATGTTTCAAAACTTATCTATTCAATCTATTGGAATTGCGCTACTAATAACAGCGCTAACGATTCCATTAGCCTTAGCGGAGAATGAAGTGGAAAAACCGAAAGAACTTGAAGTGGGTATGATAGCCCCAGATTTTACATTGAAAGATGAAACTGGCACTGAACGGAGTCTGAGTGAATTCTTAGGCAAGAAAAGTATTGTTCTCGCCTTTTATCCGAAAGATTTTACCGGTGGCTGAACTGCCGAACTCCAGTCGCTCCGGGATAAATTGAGCGACATAGAAGACACTGAAACTGTCCTGTTTGGTGTCAGTGTAGACAGCGTTGACTCGCATAAAAGATTTAGAGAACAAGAAAAGTTTGGGTTTTCATTGCTGGCAGATACTGAGTTTGAGGTCAGTAAGCAGTACAGTGGTGTCATGGAAAGGTTCAACGCTTCAAAACGGGTCACCTTTGTAATTGATAAAGCAGGGTATATCCGTGCCATTGATAAAAATGTTAAAGTGCAAACCCATGGCGAAGACGTTGTAAAACTGCTTAAGGAGACACTTCCAAAAATAGAAGTAGGGCAGCCAGCGCCGGATTTTATCGCTAAGGATGGTGCAGGAAAATTACATCAACTCAGCAAATTAAAAAATAAAAAGAACGTGGTTTTAGCGTTTTATCCAAGAGATTTTGGACGTGGCTGAACAGCTGAAGTTTGCTCGCTCCGTGATGAGTCGAGTAGTTTTGCTAAACAGGATGTTCAAGTCTTTGGAATTACCATCAACGATGCTGAGTCGCATCAGAAATTTTCAGAAGAAAATGACCTGAACTTTCCACTTTTAGTGGACACTCAGAAAAATCTTGCATTCCTCTTTGGAGCTGCTGCAGAAAAGTCCGATAAACGCTTCAAGCGGTTAACGGTAATCATTAACAAAGCGGGGAAGATCCTAAAAATTGACAAAGAGGTTAACCCAAGCACACACGGGACAGATTTAGTGAATTTCTTCAAAACCGTGGATACACCAAAAAATAATTGATGACACAAAAGACTTTCTCGGCATTTCCCGCCTGGATTGCCTTGGGAACATCCGTTGTTTTTAGCCCGTTCATTGTTCCGATTGTAACGGCTATTTTCGTTATTTACAAACATGCAAGCACAAATCAAGAAGTTATACTGTGGCTAACGATTGTAGCAATATTTGTAACAGTGCTACCG
>JAPPMR010000948.1 GCA_028818995.1 Candidatus Poribacteria bacterium
GTTCAATGTCGCGTTGCTGTGAAGATTTATCACCTCCACAAAGTAGGACAATAACCATGTTGGCAACTTCCCCAAAATAGATACGATAACCAGGGCCGAAGTGGAGTCGTAGTTCAAAAACGCCTTCCCCAACAGGCTTACAATCGCCAAAATTACCATTTTCAAGACGGTTAATCCGCCTCTCAATTCTGTTAATTATCGTTTTATCTCGGATTGATTCAAACCATTCAGTGAAAGGTTCTCTCCCGCTTTGAGTACTGTAGAATTCTATTTCTCTCGGTCGTGTTTCAAGCATTGAGTTATGTTGCGATGATCTCCATGTTAGTATCTATTACTCGGCATCTGTATTTGAATAAGCGATATCGGTTTCTAACGGCATAACAGATAGTCGAGACCCATGTGCATTGAGAATATTTCCGATTGTGTCAACCTGCGGTGCCTTATCGTTTGAAAGTATCTTCTGCAAGGCATCTGGAGACATGTGAGTTCGTTTTGCAAGCTCAGAAATACCTATTTGTGCTTCTACAACATTTCTTACCCCTTTTAAAAAGAACGGAGTATCACCATCTTCTTGATATTCTTCTAATGCTACCTTGAGATAGTCAATTGCCTCCTCTCGGTTAGCAAGACCTTCCATTAAAAATTCATGCAAAGTTTTGAACTTTTTCATATTTGTGTTTCCATAACTTTCCTGTTTTGCTTGTCTCAATCAGGATAAATTAATATAACACGTTTGCTCTCGTGTGTCAATTTCAAATTCTGAAGGACGATTTTAACGAGAAAGAGTTTCTTAAAAATTCGCTTGTCTATTTACGCTTTACATGATACGATAATAATACATTGACGTATTGACATCGGGTTTAAATTCTTAGGAAACAGACCCGAATAATTGGAAGGAGAACGTGGAGATGCGGCACGAACTCACCACGGAACAAATTGATTTTTATCAGGAAAACGGATATCTTGTCATAGAAAACTTCTTGGATACTGACGAATTAGAAGAATGGCGGAGATGCACCGATGAATCTGTAACCGAGCGTCTCGGTAATTCAGTTGAATTCTTCACAAACCAACTGGATCCGTCTAATTTTTATGCGCGGGTATTCACACAATGCTTGCGACTTTCAGATACACACCCAGGAATGCGAAAGTTAGTGCATGATCCCAAAATTGGACAAATGGCAACGCAATTAGCAGGAACTGATGGCATGCGAATTTGGCACGACCAAGCATTGATTAAACCGCCCAATGGCAATCCCACCGCTTGGCACCTTGACGTGCCATATTGGTCTTTTGACTCGCATGATGCTGTTTCGTTTTGGGTTGCATTAGATGACGCAACATTAGGGAACGGTTGTATGTGGTATCTCCCCGGCACTCACAAATCCGCGCGTTTTGATAACGTCGGCATAGGAGAAAACATCGGTGCACTGTTTGATGTTTATCCCGAATGGAAAAAGCTTGAACCGCAATCCGCACCGTGTCCCGCAGGTTCTATGGTATGGCACAACGGCTTATGTGCACACGGTGCAGGTGCAAACATGACGTTCTCGCATCGCCGTGCGATGACTTGTGGTTTCATGCCTGATGGATGCACTTTTAATGGAAAAAGAAACATCCTTCCAGAACCCTATTTCAACTCACTTGAAGTTGGTGATCTGCTTGACGACGAAGTACAAAATACACTTGTTTGGCACAACGATTGGGAAAAATAAGGCATTTGGACATTGACTTGTCTTATTCTGAGGCACGGTATAGTACCCTGGATACGAATCAGCTACGATTGAGGGCAGAATTGACGCTTGGCAAGAGACGAAAGGAGACGGCACCGTAGGCATCTTCCAGAGGCATCGGTATCAGGGTCCTTAATACGTTAACTGATAGTGCGGACTTCATTGCTGCTGGTGGCATCAAGGTAAATCCTGTTGGGGTTACAGACTTTCAGGATGGTTCAATTTAAAGTGACCGCATAGGTGTCAACTTAAGGATTTTCTGAATACCAGAAATGCTCTTTAGTCCCTACCAAATCAACGCCAGCACCACCGAATACAGCAACCTGTGCAAATGGGCATACCTATGACCCGAACAATCGGCAGGAGTATAACCTTCACCGAACGCGCACGTGCCGTTATAGTGAATGCGGGAATACGTGGGAAAAGTGTGTCTCGAATACACCGAAATGCAACAAGCCTTGGCGAAAAGCAAGAGGCAAGTATTGTTGGGCAAGGTAACACGGCTAACAAATTGACACAACTCTATTTACAGGCAGGTATCCGTTTGGGTATCTGCCTTTCTTTTTTTAATACCCTCCACTGCCAACATAAAATCATCTCCTCATAACTGACTGATTTGCCATCACCGATTGCATAATTACTAAACTTTATACTTGAAAATGCGTCAAAATTGGCAGTGAACTTTTACCAAAAAATTTTTATTCAAAATTTGTGCTGAACTTTTGCAATCGGTTATTGTCAAATATAAAAAGGCTTGTTAAAATAACAATCTTCTGCAGTATAATTTTTTTAGTTTAAGGAGATGCTGATGCTTCAATGGAGAATTGGGTTTACGTTTATTCTAGTTAGTCTTCAGTTTTTGGTGATTTTTTGTGTGAGCGCACAAGAACCAGAGGAAATTGACCTGTCGCAACCGCTAACGCTTGAACAGTGTATTCAAATGGGATTAGAAAAGGCAACAAGTATGCGAAATGCAAGGTTGAGTTTGGCTATTCAGGAACTACGTGTGAAAAATGCGCGTGCGGATTATTTTCCTTTAATTACCTCCTCTGGTCGATACGATTTTTCTGATCGGTTAGATTTCGGTTTTGAACGTGAAAACTACGATTTAGGATTGACTGGACGTTATACGCTTTGGGATAATGGACAACGTGAAGTAGGTTATGCACAATCAAAAGAGGGATTGAAAGTTACAACCAACCGTAATGAAGGGATTAAACAAAATGTAATTCTACAGATTACACAAGCGTATTATGATGTCCTTAAAGACGCAGCACTTGTAAAGGTGAGCGAAGAAGTATTGGAGCGATCCAAAGATAATACGAAACAGATTGTTGCTTTGAAAGAAGCGGGTGTACTTATCTCTGCTGATGTCGCAACTGCCAGAGTCCGTGAAGCAAATGATGAATTAGGGTTATTAAATAATCAAAATTGGCTTCAAATTTCACAAGCAACTTTGCCACGACTTATGGGGTTAGACCCTGGGCTGCTAATTACCGTAGCCGTTGATGAATCCTTTCAGTTATATCTGGAGCGCGGGACTATTGAAAAAATAGATATTACTGTTGAAGAAGCGATACAAACTGCCCTTGAAAATCGCCCGGAATTTAAGGAAACCGAAGCACAAATCAAACAGCAGGAATGGAGTTTAATACTTTCAAGATTGCAACGTTGGCCTCGACTGAGCGCGAATGCAAACTATAACGTAAACCTTGATGATTACCTCCATGAACGTCAAAATTTTTCAGACTTTCGGAGTTGGAGCGTTGGCGCATCACTTAACTTTACGCTTTTTGATGGCGGTGTTTTGGGAAATCGCGTCAAAGAACTTAATATGCAGTTAGAACAGTCAAGAGAAAATGCAAGTGACTTGGAACGTTCTGTTGCGCTTGGGGTGCGACAAAGTTATCTGAACCTTAAACGCAGCGAAGCTGCTGTAGAAATCTCTAATACACAAGTAGAAAATGCTAAACTAAGCTTAGATGTTGTTCAAGGACGCCTTAAGGTAGGGAAAGCGATTCCACTTGAGGTGCTGGACGCACAAACAAGTTACGCGCAAGTATTGACAAATCGGGTGAACACGTTTTATGATTATAAAATTGCGATAACACGATTACAGGATGCAATGGGGGTCCTGCAGTGATTATGAAGTTTAGTAAAAAGTGGATTATTATCAGCACAGTTGCCATTATTGTTATTGCTGTAGTGGTAATTGGGGCAACCCGAATGAACTCCGGGAAAAAGAATGCAGACGAAGAGGACAAACGTGAGGTGGTCCGTCGCGGAGAATTCCTTGAAAAAGTTCAGGAATCTGGCAGTCTACGCT
>JAPPMR010000815.1 GCA_028818995.1 Candidatus Poribacteria bacterium
CAGCGCAAGCATATCAAGATTTTGAAGGTGGTTTTGGGACTTTTTGTGGGTTGGTCAGAATTTCAGAAGAAGTTAATCAGAAATTCATCGGCTTATTTTTTCAAAGTCCTATTTATAGAAATGAAATATCTCGACTCTCTATTGGTATAAATATCAATAACCTCCGAAGAGAAAACATTGAGGAAATGCTTATACCACTTCCACCGCTTACCGAACAGGAAAAAATTGTCTTTGATCTTGAGCAATACCTTTCAGTCGCCGATAAAACAGAAGCAACCCTTGAAGCAGAACTGAAACGCGCGGAACGTTTGCGGCAGTCTATCCTCAAGCATGCGTTCTCTGGTAAACTTGTCCCGCAAGACCCAAACGATGAGCCGGCAGAGATACTCCTGGCACGGATTCAAGCAGAGCATTAATATTGCATTTAAATCAAAATGTGTGGTAAAATTGGATATTACAAGACTATGCTACTGATTTGTTTTATGTTTAATTTAGATGTGGAGTGAAAACACTAAAACCCCCTGGTAGATTTTGGGAGGGAAGTAAAATGAAACAAATACCAACAGAAAATCCTTTCAACACGATTCCTCCTATGGCGAATCACTCTTTGGGTCCTGACTTTCCAATTGAGGAATGGCGATTAACACGTCTTGAGCTTATGCTCAGGTTTAAGAAAGAATCCAATGTATACTACAAAGAAGCAGAAGAGTACCTAAAAGAAAACAAAAACTTTGACGTTGAAAAAGATATAGGATTCATTGACGAATATCCACTATCAATAGACTACATAGAACCTAATGTATATGACACACCTCCATTTTGGCAATATCTAATTTTATACGGTGGACCCGGATCCGAAATCCGATTTTTTGTTAACGACAAAAGTTCTACTCGACCTTACAAAGTTGAATTCTATTTCTCAGACTGGTCCAACAGTGCAAGACAAAACGTAACAAGCGAAGCCGTTATTGAACACCTATGGGAACAAATCATGCTTCCACTAACGGAACAAATTGAGATACAAACCCAGGAACCATCCCGAGAAACACAAGAAGCTGATCCGCTCCAAGCATTAGCAGGTACGCTGGATTTAGATGTTACAAAAATAAAAAACCATCTCAAGAATGCAGTTCGCCCAAAGACACGTGTGGTTAAAGGGCCTTATGAAGATCACCCGGATCCGCTCATCGCATTATTGGGGACGTTGGAATGTGATGTCACAGACATCGGCGAACGTCACGATGACTATATTGGTGACGCGTTATTGGCAGAATTATGGGGAGATGAGGATGAATGAGGTTTTTGTTGATACATCCGGGTGGGCAAATGCTTTTGTGAAGACGGAACCCTATCATACGAAAGCTTCTACATTGATTACACAAAGGAAACAACAAAATGGGCGCGTTGTTACGACAAACTATGTTTTAAGTGAACTCATTCCCCTATTCGTTCGTATGCGAGTACCACGTGCAAGCGGACTGAATTATATTGCAATTCTACGTTCAGTTGACTGGGTTGAAATTGTTCACATAGACGAATCATTGGACGAGAAAGCATGGCAGTTGCTTGCAAATCGATTGGATAAAGAATGGAGTCTTGTTGACGCTGCAAGTTTTGTTGTAATGCGAGAGCGGGGCATGACTGAAGCATTGACCGCAGATCACCACTTTGAACAAGCAAATTTTGTTTGCCTCCTGAAATAATACATTGAGGTCAGTTAATGTCCAACGAATCAACAGCAATCGTTCAAAAACTATGGGGTTTCTGCAATGTTCTCCGTGATGACGGTGTCAGTTACGGAGATTACGTAGAACAACTCACGTATCTACTTTTTCTCAAACTCGCTGACGAACAGAGCAAATTGCTTCCCAAAACACCGTCTAAAATACCATCTGGTTTAGATTGGGAAAGTTTACTCAAAGAAAGCGGTGCTGCGTTAGAGGATCAATATGTAAAAATCCTACGAGAATTAAGTAATGAGAAGGGTTTGCTTGGTGTAATTTTCCGAAAATCGCAAAATCGCATTCAGACACCCGCCCGCCTTCAACGACTTATCAAGCTCATTGATGCTGAAAACTGGAGCGGGATGGCAGCCGATGTCAAAGGCACGATCTATGAAGGACTCTTACAGAAAAATGCTGAAGACACAAAAAGCGGCGCAGGGCAATACTTCACACCCCGTCCACTCATCAAAGCAATAGTGGCAGTGATGCAACCTGAACCGATGAAAACGATCTGTGATCCGGCATGTGGCACAGGTGGTTTTTTTCTGGCCGCTTATGAATACATTTCAGAACAATACCGTACTACATTGACTCGCGAACAGAAAAAGTTTCTCAAATTTAATACCTTTGCTGGCACAGATATTGTTGATAACGTAGTCCGTCTTTGTGTGATGAATTTATACCTGCACGGCATTGATGGCGCGGAGAGTCCTATTACAACGAACGACAGTCTGGGTAAAGATTCGGGAGAACGTTACGATATGGTGCTGACTAATCCACCGTTTGGCACTAAAAGTAGTGTTACAATCACTACCGATGGCGAAAAACGTAGCAATGCGTCTCTCACGTACGAACGCGATGATTTTTGGGCAACAACATCAAATAAACAGTTTAACTTTCTTCAACACATCAAGACGATTTTGAAGGAAGATGGTCGTGCCGCTGTGGTACTCCCCGATAATGTTCTCTTTGAACGGGGCGCAGGTGAAACGATTCGCAGACAACTGCTAAAGCTTTTTGATGTTCATACGTTGTTGCGGCTGCCTACCGGTATTTTCTACGCGCAAGGCGTGAAAGCAAACGTGCTCTTTTTTGACAAACGCCCCGCACGTGAGGAACCGTGGACACAAAAACTTTGGATTTACGATTTGCGTACGAACAAACGTTTTACGCTCAAGACGAATCCTTTACGCGATGCTGACTTACAAGATTTTATTACCGTCTACAATCCAGAGAACCGCTACAAACGCGAAGATACCGAACGTTTTCGAGCCTTCACTTACGAAGAACTAACCCAACGCGAGCATGCTAACCTTGATATCTTTTGGTTGAAAGAGGATTCACTTGAGGATATAACAGACTTGCCAACACCTGATATATTAGCAGGAGAAATCACACAGAATTTAGAGACTGCTTTGGAACTCTTTCAGAATATCCAAACAGAATTAGGTGACAGCGATTAATTCTGTTGCTGTCTATTTTAACTGAGAATATAGGAGGAATATTGATAAACGGCTAAAATTTCGGAGGCATTTTAGGCAGAATTGTATTCTGATAATCCAATAATGTCTCCACTACCTATACGACTGAAAGCCTAAGGAGGAATTTACAATGCGTAATCAACTTACACTAACATTTTTCGCTCTTATCATTGCTGCACTTTTCAGTTCTATTGCAGTGGCAAGTTTGCAAAATGGTTTAATTGTCTATTATCCATTTGATGAAGCAAATGGGAAAATAGCATCTGATAATAGTAAAAACAACAACGATGCGGAACTTACGGGTAACGCCGCTTGGGCACCTAAGGAAGGTAAAATTGGCGGTGCCATCAAATTTGATGGTGGTGATAGTTCTGTTGTCGACGAAAACGGTGCAGATTATATCAATGAACTTGACGCTTTTACCATTTCTGTTTGGGTAAAATCAGATTCAGCCGGACACGACAGAGGTATTGTCTTTGCTATAGATCCTGCTGGAGGGGATAATGTTTTCGGTTTACGGTACGATGCCGCAAGTTGGTCAACAAAAGGTGGAACAAATCTTGTCAAAGGTGCCATTACGACAACGGGCGGCGGTCAAGCGTATGAGGGAAAAAGCGATGTGCAAACGACTGAATGGCAACATCTCGTGTTTGCATGGCGCAGCGGTGAACAACTTGCCCTTTATATTGATGGCGAGCTTGATGATAATCCAACACACAATGATGGTGGTAAAAATGGAAAAATCTCTGGTGCTACTAAATTAATCGTAGGTAAAGGGGCAAAGGATAATAATGGTACTTCATGGCCCGGCCTCATTGACGACTTCCGTCTCTACGACAGGGTGTTAGAGG
>JAPPMR010000404.1 GCA_028818995.1 Candidatus Poribacteria bacterium
ACTCTCCTGCTCTCAACACATACTGCTGCCGTGTTATATTTCCGTGAATATCAATAACTTGTAACACAACCGTGTTCATAGGCAGCGAGGTAAGGGAGGATATGTCGAATGTAACAGCGGTACTTTGTGCATTTATATGTTTACAACTATGTAATTTTGTGCCGGATGCTGGGTCTGCATTCGTTGTTGGCACAAGCAACTGAACCTGATGAATACCGTCAAAATCAGTAATTTGAAAAAGAATCGGGAAACTGGTGGCATTTGGTGGGTAAGTCCCCGAAGTGAGCATCTGTAGTGTTGTCAGGTCGTTGAATGCAGGCTGATCTGTATTAAAAAACCGACTCACACTCAACCATTCAGTAGCACATTTGGAAAACAGATCAGGGGTTTCACCATAAGACATAATATATCTATCGTCTCTGAAGTCGTGGTCTAATCCGAAAGCATGTCCGAGTTCATGTGCAGCGACAATCGTGCCTCTCTCATCATCAAAACAATCTCCGGATGCGGGGATAACGGCGTAGCCACCACGCGTTTTTATCTGATGCTGAAAAATCCACCAATTACTGCCACCGACTCCACATACATCTTCTTGTTCAATGGCTTGGCTACTGACCTCTACCACGAAAAGATGAACATATTTTTCTAAATCAGACTGTGTAGCAACTTCACTAAGAATTTTTTCTGTTGTGTTTGTGTGATAGTAACGGTCACTGAACCTGCCATCAACGCGATAGACGACAGTTTCCTCATTCTCATCTGTTTCAAAGGAAAATGTCTTTCTGCCGAATCCGTTCGCTTCCATCTGGTCAGCATAAAGGTCCTGTACATCTCTGATGAGACGATCCAGTTTTGTCCACATATCAGGTTGAGCACTGCGGTTATTTGGGATAAAGTATATAATTCTTACCATATCCTGCGGAGCTGATTGATAAGATGTAACATCCCAGAGTCTTAACGTCCCATCACTACCACCGCTGGTTAGAAAATCCCCATCAGGTGAAAAAGCGGCAGCATTCACCCACCCGACGTGTCCCTTTAGCGTAGCAATTTTTTCGCCGTTGTGAATTGTCCAAAGGTTAACTGCTTCAAGATCTGTGCCTGCAAGTGTACTGCTATCCGGTGAAAAACTGAGGTCAGTGACTGTGCTATTAGTTGGCAAAGTGCCTATTTGTTCCCAATTCGGCAGTTTCCACAATACAACACCACCATTTAACCCTGCACTTGCAAGCGTCTGATTATCAGTTGAAAATTTCACAGCAGTAATAAAATCTGAATCACCGCGAAATCGCGCTACATCTTGACGAGTTTTAAAATTCTTGATGCTTATGTTCCCATTTTCATCTCCCATTGCAAAATATTGTCCATCCGTGGAAAATGCGATTGCTAAAACCCATGCACTATGTCTGAGCGTCGTAATTTCTCTAAGTGTGTAAATATCCCATATTTTTACGTGCCATCCAGCTGTCACTATCTTCTGTCCATCGGGTGAGAAAGCAATGGCTTTGATTTGTGATTGATCATTATTGGTAATATGTGAAAGCGTCGAAAGGTGGCGTTTACCTTGCACATCCCACAATTTGAAGGTATAATCATCACTCGCGCTTACAAGCCGCTGTCCGTCTGGGGAAAAAGCAATAGAATTGACAGTTTCGCTGTGGCTACCTAAGGTTGTCACACTCCCGTCAACCAAATCCCACAATTTAACCGTGTGATTGCCGCCTGCACTCGCTATAAGTGACGAATTGATAGGAGAATATGCCACTGCTTGCACACTACCGCCGTGTGTTAATGAGGTGTGTTCTTGGGCAAACGTGGCGAGCGGGAAGATTATAAGAAGGGTGATTGTAAAAAATAGGTATCTATGTTGCATAAGATGCATTTGTGTAAATGTAAAATAAGTTGAGTCCAATTAATGTTTATGGAATCAACGGTGAATGTGTCTATGGTATATGTCACGTTTCGATCGCCCTACCCGACCTACATCTATTTAGTCGATTCCACCACCATCAAAACCGCCGCCGTCAAATCCGCCGCCTCCATCAAAGCCACCACCGTCGAATCCTCCTCCGACATCGCCTCCACCATCACTACCACCGGAATCTGAATCGGTAGACGAGTCATTCTGATTATCACTACCTAATATACTACCAAGTAGTAGACCAGTAAAGAGAGTATCCTCTGTATCGTCAATAGTATTAGGGTCTTCAGCGTGACCATCCTGCTGGTGCTTTTTCCTTCGTGATTGATTGTTTTTTGAACGCTGAATCACAATCAAGATCACCACAAAAAATATACCAGCAGCGATAAAAAACAAAAGTGCTTCCATACCCATCTTGTTTCTCCTTTATGTTTAAAGAATTGTAAGAGTTTTCGTCTTACTTAGTTAGATTTTATAAGGTAAATTCAATATTGATGACCGCGCACTAATCCTGTCTAAGAGTGATACGTTCCGTTAACCAGATCGCAATAAATGCGACAATAGTTGAAATTAAAACTAATCGGTAAACCGAAGCATCTTCCCCTAAGTTCACAGCATTGAAAATCGCTAATGCCATTGTTTGTGTTTTGCCAGGGATGTTACCTGCAACCATAATAGTTGCACCAAACTCTCCCAGACTTTTTGAAAAACCGAGAATTGTTCCCCCGATAATGCCGCGTGATGCAAGCGGTAGTGTTATCGTGCAGAATACTTTGATTGGTGATGCGCCAAGCGTTCGCGCCGTGTTTTCAAGTTCAGATGGCACAGACTCCATTCCTGTTATGATACCCCGCACTAATAGAGGAAAGGAGATAATCGAAACTGCGATTACAACAGCAAATGGCGAAAAAACAAGTTCTAAATTGAAGACGTTATATAAAAAACCTCCGATGATCCCGTGTTTACTCAAGAGAATTAGAAGTAAATACCCACTTACCACAGGTGGAAGAACCAAGGGCAGCATGACGAATGTGTTCAGAACAGATTTCCCAGCAAATTCCCGTTTTGCAAGCAGCCAACCCACCACCAGTCCCGGTGGAAACATCACAACGAGACTCAACAACGCAACTTTTATAGATAAAATGAGAGCATCAATTTCGGCAGCGGTTATCCTCATTGCAATATAGTATGCCCGTTTCTACTGTGCTGAATCAATCGTTAAAGAGGTAAATCCATGTTTTTCAAAAATTTTAGTGGTACTTGGGGTTTTCAAATACGCGATAAATTGTTGTGCTAACGGTATTTGATTACTATCCCTTAGAATAATAGCTGGATAGACTATTGGACTATGCGCTTCAACTGGAAATTCATAAAGTATTTTGACATTTTTGCTGAGTGTAACGTCTGTTTGATAGACAATCGCGACATCAACATTTCCCGCACTAACATACGCAAGTGTCGCTCGAACATCAGTACCAAAGACTAACTTTGGATGTGCCTTTTCCCATAAACCGAGATGCGTCAAAGCCTCTTTCGCATAAGTGCCAGCAGGCACAATTTCGGGCTGTCCGATGGCAATTCTTGAAACAGCGTCATCGGCAAGCATATTAGCCGTTTTCACGGATAAAACAGCATTCTTATGAGAGACGAGGACTAACCGATTTGACAGCACATCGTAGCGACTACCGGTTTCAAGCATTTCACGAGTTTCAAGCGCGGTAACTTGTTGGGGACTTGCTGAAATGAAAACATCTGCCGATGCACCTTTTTCAATTTGCCGTTGCAGCGTTGAAGATGCCGCAAAATTATAACTAACCCTGACACCGTGTTTTGTTGTAAACTGTTCACCAATTTCTGTCAACGCATCTGTCAAACTCATCGCACCAAAAACTCTTAATTCAGGATGTTTTTGTGTATTTCCACATCCCACAATTTGTGGAAATATCGTAATTAACACAATTAAGAGATAAAACTTGGTGTTTTGAGGCATATAATTCAGCACGAATCGAAATTTAACGTGTAAGAGATTATAACAAACATTTGAAGTTGTGTCAAATCCATAGAAACAAACGGATGTGTAAAATGTTTGGCAAAATAAACTCACTGTCATTATGGGTATGTG
>JAPPMR010000992.1 GCA_028818995.1 Candidatus Poribacteria bacterium
TAATTCAGGGTATCATCGTAAACGAAACTGTTCCTGTATCCGTTGTCATTGATAAAATTTTCAACATTGATATGGCACCTATCGGACGGACTCCCCGTTCTAATCCGGCTACCTATACAAAGGTATTTGATGCAATCCGAGCCTTCTATACTAACCTACCAGATGCAAAACTACGTGGATATAAACCGGGAAGATTTAGTTTCAACGTTCCAGGTGGACGATGTGAGGCATGTAGTGGGAATGGTGCGAAAAAGGTCGATATGGGATTGCTCGCTGATGTTTGGGTAGAGTGTGAGGTTTGCAATGGCAAACGGTATAACAACGAAACACAGACAATTAAATATAAAGACAAAAACATCTCTGATGTACTTGAAATGGATATTGAAACGGCACTGGGTCACTTTGCAGACCTACCTAAAATTGCGAGAGGATTACAATTACTGCACGATGTTGGCTTAGATTATCTCAAACTTGGACAACCTGCGCCTACGCTTTCAGGTGGTGAAGCACAGCGGATTAAACTCTCAAAAGAACTTTCCAAACGTAGCACCGGCAAAACGCTTTATATCCTTGATGAACCTACTACGGGCTTACACTTTGACGATGTAAACAAACTGTTAACTATTCTCCATAGATTGGTTGACGAAGGTAACACTGTGGTAGTGGTTGAGCACAACCTTGAAGTAATCAATTCAGCAGACTACCTGATTGATTTAGGTCCAGAAGGTGGTGCTGGTGGCGGTGAAGTTGTTGCTGTCGGGACTCCTGAAGAGGTCACTGATATGCCTGAATCATATACAGGGAAGGCACTGCGTGGGGAATACGAACTCTGGAAAACCGAGGACACAAAACAGAGAATAGGTGAAAACGGTAACCCCCTAAATCCCCCTTATCAAGGGGATAAGCAGAACGATGTTGATGGGATAGGCTCCGATATTTCCAAATCTATTATGGTACGAGGTGCGGAAGAGAACAATCTCAAAAGTATTGATATTGAAATTCCTCACCAAAGATTGACAGCGTTTACTGGTGTCAGCGGTTCGGGAAAGACATCACTCGCGCTTGATACAATTTATGCTGAAGGACAGCGCCGTTATATTGAGACATTGAGTACTTACGCACGGCAATTTATTGGCACGATGGAGAAACCTAAGGTCTCTAAAATTGAAGGATTGTCGCCAGCGATTGCCATTACGCACTCAAGTCCAAGTCAAAATCCGCGTTCTACAGTAGCGACAATTACCGAAATCCACGAAGGTTTACGTACGCTTTATGCAAGATGGGGACAGCCGCACTGCCCCGATTGTCAAACAGAAGTCCTTCCACAGACTGCCCAAGAAATAGTTGAACATGTTTTCCAACTTTTATTAAAAAAAAGAGTGGATATCTTGGCACCGCTAACAAACTTTCGTGTTCAAAGCATCCAGAAAATCTCGGATAACCTTTCTCGAATGACTGAATCTGAAGTAGTAATAGGAACTGATCGTACACCTGGCTTGAAAGGCAATGAGGATTACGCCGATGCATTTAACAGGTTACAAAGAACAGGTTTCGCGCGTGTGCAAATTGATGGTGAGATTTATCGTCTTGATGAAACGCCTGAAATCCATAAACGGCGCCGTCATGAAGTTTTTCTTGTGATAGATCGCATTCAACTTGTTGATGATGAAAAAAGCCGCTTCACAGAAGCCGTTGAATTGGCACTTATTGAGAGTAATGGCTTTGTTATTATAGAGGAGAAAAAAAGTAAAGGGAAACCAAACAGACATTTCTTTAGTGAACATGCCATGTGTTCAAAATGTGGTCGTAATTTTCCGCAACTCACTCCCCGACACTTCTCTTTTAACAATAAATTAGGTGCATGTAGTTCATGTGATGGGATCGGTAGGGCGCTTCCGGATGACCAAAAAATCTGTGAAACCTGCGACGGGACAAGGTTAGATGAATTTCCACGCAACGTCAAGTTTTCTGAAGCAACTATCGCAGAATTGATGGCGATGCCGATTTCTGACATCAATATATTTTTTGCTACACGGATAGAAGCGATTGAAAAACATTTGACTACAACTGCTGGCGCGCAGGAGGCAAAAGCAGCCAGAAATCAAGTGAGAGATGTGGCTACCTCACGAGCAACGCATACAACGCTCCACTCCCATACTTCACCTGAGTTTGAGGCACAACTGCTTCGGCAAATTCAGATTCGGCTTAAGTTTTTAGAGGACATCGGACTCGGTTATCTTGGGCTGGACCGACCTGCACCGACACTTTCTGGTGGGGAAATCCGTAGAATTCGCCTTGCGAGTCAACTTGGCACTGGACTCACTGGCGTAACCTACATACTTGATGAACCAAGTATTGGACTGCATCCTCGCGACCAAGAACGATTGATTTTAGCGATGAAGGATTTGCGCGATATTGGCAATAGTGTACTTGTTGTTGAACACGATAGAGATACCATTTTATCTGCAGATCATGTCATTGATTTCGGTCCAAAAGCAGGCAAGCAGGGCGGTGAAATTGTTGCAACAGGTTCACCTACTGCCTTTACTGATGCTGAACCTATCTTAGAGTCTACAGCACAGACAAAAGATGCGAGGGATTCAAATAGAACAACACCTAATCCACAGGATAAGGGATTGACACAAGCGTATCTTTCCGATGAAATGCAAATTCACGTCCCTGCTGTTCGACGCAAGGGGTCAGGGAAATGGCTGAAGTTGTCTGGTGCGAAAACAAACAACCTAAAAAACATTGACATCAAAATTCCTTATGGTACATTAACCTGTGTTACTGGGGTTTCGGGATGTGGCAAGAGTTCGCTTATTGAAGGCACGTTACGGCCAGCCTTGGAAGCCCGACGTTCAATTAGAAAGGGAAACGAACGAACAGATAGTTCTTATGGAACAGCACTGTACGATAGCATCCAAGGAACAAGTTCAATTGAACGGCTTATCCACATTGATCAAAAACCGATAGGTGAAACCCCTCGTTCAAACCCTGCGACTTATACTGATCTGTTCACCAAAATTCGAGAAATGTTTGCCGAGTTGCCGGATGCTAAACTTCGCGGATTTAACAGAGGTCGTTTCAGTTTCAATCTTTCCTATGGGCAGTGCGAAGTATGTGATGGGCAACGTTTCAATCGAGTAGAGATGCACTTCCTTCCTGATGTATGGATACCTTGTGAAAACTGTAACAGCACGGGTTATAATGCTGAAACGCTTGAAGTTCGATACAAAGGGAAAAACATCGCAGAAGTCTTACAGATGACAGTGCAGGAAGCACTTGAGTTATTTAGTAACATCAATCGGATTAAACGTCCACTCCAAACGTTAGCAGATGTTGGTTTAGATTATATCCAATTGGGGCAAGCTGCGACGACATTATCTGGAGGCGAAGCGCAGCGCGTTAAACTTGCGAAGGAACTTGCCCGCCGCCAAACTGGTACAACGCTCTATATTATGGATGAACCGACAACAGGCTTGCACTTTGATGATGTCCAAAAACTACTTAACGTGCTGAATAAACTCGTTGATGCAGGGAACACGATTGTTGCTATAGAACATAATATAGATGTTATTAAATCCGCAGATTGGGTAATTGATTTAGGTCCTGAAGGAAGCGAGGGTGGTGGCAATCTCGTTGCGATGGGTATTCCTGAAGAAGTTGCTGAAGTGAAGGAATCGCATACCGCACGGTTCCTACGTGACGTATTATAAAGATAATCCAAAAGACTTTAACGTTTTGCGTATCTTAGGAACGTCATCATTTTTCTTGATATTTTGAATCACTTGTAATATAATTGCAACAATGGTTTAGTTAAGAATTCACCTTAAATGTAAAGTCGTAAATTGAAGAACCCTTACTGGAAAAAGGTGGGATACACCGATGGAAAAAAAACTAAAGCATTTAGAACTGATTCAGAATGTCATCAATCGGCTGGCGAATAGTTCCTTTTTCTTAAAAGGATGGACGGTAATTTTTGTTGCTGCCGTTTTAGGTTTTGCTACAAAAGATTCAAAACCTATCTATGTTTGGTTAGC
>JAPPMR010000321.1 GCA_028818995.1 Candidatus Poribacteria bacterium
AATATATCCTCAAGATAGATGTCAAAGTCCTGCGACATACTCAACTTCCTTTTCAATGCGTGGGCGCAAACGTGGTTTGAGCGAATCAGCGATGACGAGGTCAATCTTCTTCTGAAATAGGTCCTCGAGAAAAATACGGAACTCCATATATCGATCAAATGACACTTCCTCAAGTTCTACAAGCAGATCGATGTCACTTTCGCTATGAGCGGTGTCTTTAACATAGGATCCAAAAAGTCCAAGGCGTTTCACACCGTATGTTCTCAGCGTGTTCTGATGGCTGAGAAGCGTTTGTTTAATCTCGCGTTTGGTAAAGATTATTGGATTCATTTTCTATTATCCATGTTACGGCACAACGAGATATGCCTACAACTTTATACCGATGGGAATTCTCGGTGCAAATGCCCACGGCGTGCATCAGGATGAATCACACTCACCCACTGCACACCTTTGACAACATCATCTGGAATGTGTCCATGCTCCATACCCTTGGGAGTGATAACTAAATCCCCTGGGCCGATGCGATAGGATTTGGATTGACCATCAGCGGTACGGAGCGTTACCGTTGTCGTGCCTTCCGTAAAATACCAATACTCATCGAAATCATGAAAATGGAGTTCAGTCGGATTTTCTTTGGAAACCGTAAAAGGTCCGATCGTTGTCATATCTGGCGTATCAAGATTTTTTCTGAGCGTATCGCCGACCCGTTCCCCCTCACCGAGCCGAATAATACAGAGATTTGTGTCCATCAGATTACTCCAATGTCTTTGAGGTGCTGTAGTGAATCTGCCACGCGAGCCTTAGCACCTGCTTCATCAAGGTTTTCCCCCTCAATACCTTCTAATTCCATTGTGAAAGGCCCATAAAAATCCGCATCGTTCAATGCCTGAAATACGGCTTTGTAATCGACTACACCTTCTCCGAGAGTTGGAAAATGCCACGTCCGATAACCACCATTCGTATCCTTAAGATGAACGGCACCGACATACCCAACAATCTTTTTAACCTCCGTAACAGCATCTACATTATGGTTATAGTAATAGACGTTGCCAGTATCAAAGTTGATGCAGATATTCGGATGGTTAACACCTTTCATCGTTTCAAGCGCGATGTCACCGTTGTGCGCCATATCTGGATGCGTTTCTAAACAGACTTTAACACCTAATGGCTCAGCATTTTCCCCAATAGCTCGGAGACGGTCATATACAGCGTTTCGATCTGCTTCTCCTGCGTGAACGCTAACAAAAATAACCTTCACACCCATCTCGTTTGCGGTTTCTAACGTCGGCTGAAAATCCTTAACAACCGTGTCCGATTTCACATCGCAACTGCCGGTTAAACTTGTAGCGGTAAGTCCGTGTGCTTTTAAGTTCGCCTGTACTGCGTCAACCGCATCAGCCGATGGCGCTCCGATTTCAACATTAGTCAAACCGATTTCTGCTAAATGCTCATAAGCATTCGCACCAAACTGCCGATAACTACCTAAGTTACATGCAATAATATTTTTCATTCTAATCTCCTACAAAATGATTGGAAATGTAAGGGTTTATGGAATTTTCCGTAAAACCGTATTGCTTAATAGAATTTCAAGTCCTAACAGAAGAGCTGCAGGTATTAGAAAATACGCTGCCAATTCTTTGTGATATGTATAGTTAACAATCTTAAATTTTGTTTTTTCAAGCTTGTCAATCTCTGCATAAGTGTATTTTAAAGATTGTACGTCCGTAGCACGAAAATAGCGTGCGCCAGTAGTGTTAGCAATTATTTTGAGTGTGTCCTCATCAAGATAGGTTAATTCCTCTCGATATCGCTTTCCGAATGTAGTATCCTCATAAGGAATACGGGTACCACCTTCTTTACCCATGCCGACGGTATAAACCCGAATACCAAAGGATTGTGCTAACGATGCTGCTGTCCCAGGGTCAATTGTACCAGCGTTGTTTTCGCCATCTGTCAGCAGAATAACAATTTTGGTTTTTGCTTCGGAATCTCGTAACCGATGTGTGGTAGTTGCAATTGCATCGCCGATAGCCGTGCCATCCTGCAGCTGTCCACCCATAGCAACTTCCACGTTATCAAGTAATTCTATCAACACGGGATAATCAAGTGTAAGGGGACAGAGTGTAAAACTTTCCCCAGAAAAAACGACTAATCCAATCTGGTCACTCTGCCGATTCCTAAGGAAATCCCGGATAACCGATTTCGCAGTTTGAAGTCGATTAGCATCCTTAAAATCCTCCGCGCGCATGCTTTCAGAGACATCAAGTGCCAAGAAAATATTAATACCTTCAGCGAAACGCTGCTCTTGACTTTCGGTTAGTTGTGGTCGCGCAAGGGTGAAGATCAGAAGGGCAATTACGATGAACCTAATTACCTTGAGTAATGGCAGCAGTTTGATCGAAAGAGTTTTCGGAATTTGTCGTACCCCTTCCAGCTCACCGAAGCGGATTGCAGACAAGGTTGCTTGTTTCCGTATCCACCATAGATATATTATCAACAGCGGCAATATGAACAACAGACCGAGAAAAAAAGGGGATTCAAGATGCATTATTAGCGCACCCTTTCAGACCAGTGCATATTCTTACCTTGACTTTGTGATGACATTGCACTTAAAACTCCCAGTATACAGAGACTAATACCGATACCATTAAAAATAAGAAATGCTATCCAGTCCACATGTGGGATTTCAGTTGCCATAAAGTAAGGAATAAAACCAAAAATCACTGCAAGCGGTTTCAAACGTCCAGCGAGAAGTGTGCTCCCGAGTGTAAAAAAAATTGCCGCTTTTCCACATAATGCCAACGGCACTAAAAGGCAAATACATAGCAACAAGAACGGATACCCTATAATAGAAAGTATTAACACCACAAAAACTGCTGGAATAACAACAAACATTAGGATGCCAAATAGGATACACTCAATAGGTCTACGGGTCAACAGTGAACTTATCGCATTTATTGGTCTCGGAAATGCCAATGTAATTAACAAATATGTCAAAAGTAGAAGCGCAAACTTTAAGGTAGTCAACCGGAAATTTCTATGCTTTCTAATATCCCAGACGGTATGAGGACGCATCAACACATCCGCAATAGCTGGCAAGGTTCTCCAATGGTTACTCATGCTGGAATTCTTTGCCGATTCAAGATTCCCTGTTATTTCCCCTCCAATTACTCGTAGCATTCCTTTTACCTGAGCACCAGGTGCAAGTGCAACATCTCCACCGATTACTAAAATATTTCCAGTTACTGTTCCCTGTATAGTCGCGTCACCGGCAATCATGACAAGCGTAGTTATGGTGTCATCTGCTTTTAACTGATAATCATTAACAAGCTTAAAAATCCGCTGCCTCCCTTGCCACTTCGGCAGTGCAGGATCAGGTGGATCAAATACTTCTTCATCTTCTACTTTTTCACTATTTGACATCGTATCCTGCTTAGCACTATCTACGGGGGTTTCTTCAGAAGTAGATTGTGACGCATTTTCGGTGTTCTGTTTCTCGCTTTCCGAAGGTGCCTCTTGTGTTGATGGTGAAACGACCTCCGTATTCTGTTCGTCGTTCTCCACAGGTTTTTCTTCTTGCGTAACTGGAGAAGAAGGTTCAGTTTGCGAATCTGGCAACTGCCCAAACAGCGGTTGAACACCAAAGATTACAATTATAAAGAAAATAAATGCTATTCGTTTCATGTCCATTTCTTTTAAAGGATAGATAGGGATGTCCCTTATAGTTATGATAATATTCGTATTTATTATAGATAGAAAAACTACTGATGTCAACTCTTTTTCAGAAGTATTCTTGGGGTGTGTAAAGTTTTGGTTACTGTTCGTAGGAGTGGGGAGACCCACCCCTACGAACAGCGGCTTTACGAAGGCGAGGAAACCTCACCCCTACAATGCCCACGGCACCCTAACATCAGACAAGCTTCAACAATAATTGGACAGATGCCTCTTAACATCACGGTTTCTACAAAAACTTTACACCTCTACAAGAATGTAGCGGCAATATATGCGATCTAATCCCAATATATTTTCAATTAT
>JAPPMR010000220.1 GCA_028818995.1 Candidatus Poribacteria bacterium
TTTGATTTTATCATAGACCAACTAAACTTACAATTAAATCGTTATAATGTCTAAAGACACTCCTTGAAATGTTTCTCGAAAATGGCAAAGGCATTCTTCCAAAGGAAAAACTTGTGTCCTTGTTTGAAGCAACCTTTTTGCTTGATGCTGAAAATGCACCCTCCCGGAGTCGCTGCAAGCGTATGATAGCAAGCACAGGACTTTTATGCTCAATCGCCACATCAAGTTTTACCAACGAAAACAACCATGTAGCTGAAATTGAGGCATGGATGTTGTACATCGCCTATGTTTTCGCACTTGTGGAGAAGTGGGAACTTTCTGGTAACACATATAAAGGCGAACTCGAAATTGCAACACAATCACTTTACAATTCTTTGGGGAATCTCTACGATGAGATTAAGAAGCGAGAGGAGTTTATAGAGGGCGATATATTGGCGGATTCCTATATTTACAAGGTCCGCATAACGTGGCTACTTGGATTGATGGGTATCTATGCGTTATCGCGACGGCGGGATGAAACACCTAAAAATGAAGTAGATGATTTTCTTCGAGAATTTTGCAAAAAGCAACGACACCACTTGGAGTTATGGGGCGAAGCGGCGATACCTCAATTTCTCGCCTTTTTCTGGTATTTTCGGAAGATCGATGCAACTCCAGATCCCGATTTTCGGATCCTCTACAGTCTGATTTCATCAATATGCAAACTAAACAACCCAAACGGCAAGGCGTTTCTTGCCAATCCGTACTATGAAGCAGAAGATATCCTTCCTCACCTTCTTTCTCCGATTCTTGGGTCCGCCGAGGATCCCTTGGAGGAAACCTTTATCGGTAATTCCCACGCATTAGTAGGAATCGTCCATTTGTTTGTACGCAGAAATTGGAAGCAGGCTATGAAAACTCTTTGGCCCGGGGTCACAAGATTAAATTCTGTATCCTTTGCACCTAAAAATTTCTGCGAATTCTATAGGTGGCGGAGTAAAAAAGGCACAAACATAACGGCAATTCTTAAACCGACACAAGACTGGGAAGAATTAAAAGCGGTATCTTCTGAATCAGACGGAGCGTGCATTCCGCCAACTATCAAAAACGATCCCATCCTCCTCCTTCTTTTTTTGTGTGTTTATCCACACAGAATGAATGCAGAAATTATGAGATGGTTGGATACACAGATGAAAGAAATTCCAAGACCATGATGCTATACACTTGTCGCCCCACTGGGGCTTATACGTGTGTGTGGGACGCGTTGCTATATACCTTTCGCCCCACTGGGGCTTGTGTGGATGGGCCGAAGCACGTTCTATACACCTGTCACCCCGCTGGGGTTTTGATGTGTAATGTTTGGTATTCTATAGACATACGGAAAAAACCTCAAACAAAAATCCACGCTGGGGCTTTAACAGACAGGCATTGTCAATAATCTCTAAGGCTGATTTGCAGATCCTCGGGATCTCGTCACAGCAATTGAGCAGATTGTTTATGCGAGCGTGGTGTCTGCACGGATTATTGAGGGGCTGCCTTCGGAAGTGACTCCCTAAGTGTTTTTCGCATTGGATTTTAGCACCAGCGGTGCGATAGGTGTATAGAGCACGTGGATCCCCATCCACACAAGCACCAGCGGTGCGATAGGTGTATGGAATAACGAAATCCAAAAATATCTTAGCACCAGCGGTGCGATAGGTGAAATTTACCACAAGGCAGGATACTATGGCGGATACCTATACCCAACTTTATGTACACATCGTCTTTGCTGTGAAAGGCAGACAATCCCTCATTCCAAAACAGCACAAAGAAGCCTTACACCAATATATTACCCGGATTATCACCAACAAAAAGCAGACAGTGATTCGGATTAATTCTATGCCGGATCATGTCCATATCCTTGTTGGCATGGCACCCGATATCGCGCTTTCTGATTTAGTGAGAGACATCAAGGCAAATTCGTCAAAATTCATTAATAAAAAGGAATGGGTTGTCGGAAAATTTCAATGGCAGGCGGGTTTTGGAGCGTTCTCGTATTCTCACTCTCAGTTGGATACTGTCGTCCGTTATATTAAGAATCAGGAGGCGCATCATTCGCATCAAACATTTAGGGAGGAATATCTCGCGTTTCTGAAACGTTTTGATGTCCCTTATAACCCGAAATACGTTTTTGATACGGATGATGCATCTGATGCATGACCCACCTTTCGCCCCGCTGGGGCTTAGATATGTGTGTGGTTCCTGAGTGCTATACACCTATCGCACCGCTGGTGCTTTGGAAGGAGAAAAACCCCATGAACACACCAAACACATCTGATACACAAACCGACCTTAGCCGCGTCTTGGCAAAGATCGCTGAGATAGCCGAAAAATCTGCCACAGGTGACTACATCTACCGCGGTGAGTCTGAAACCCATGATAAAGTCTCCTCAAACCTCTACCGCGAATACGAGGCTGATATTGAAGCGGAAAACTTTGATATAGCGGTTGTCCAAGAAGAAATCCTGAGAGAGGCGAGGGAATATACCACTTATAAAATGGACGACTCTGAAATCCTCGCGGAGCTCCAGCACCACGGCGGAAAGACAAATCTCATTGACTTTACGACTGACTACCTCGTCGCCCTCTTTTTCGCCTGCGATGGCAACAGCGACAAGCCCGGGAGAGTCATACTGCTCCAAAACCAATCTGGAGACTACGAAGTCGTAAAGCCGCCCAGAACGATCAAGCGTGCTGGGGTCCAAAAGAGTATCTTTGTTCAAACTCCCAAGGGGGTTGTTGACCCAGACATTGTGGTGTGGATCCCAGCAGCCTTAAAGGGGACATGCTGGACTATCTCCGAAAACACAACGACATCTCAACCCAAACTATCTACAACGACCTCCAAGGATTCATTACAAACCGGAGCAGTCATAAGAGCGCGTATACGGAGTTTTATAAAGGTGTCACCTGTCAAGATCGTGGGGATTCAATAAGAGATCCGTCGAGAAAACAGAAATGGTATGATAAAGCCGTTGCCCATTATACCGAAGCTATTGACTTGAATCCTCAGCATGCCGCTGCCTATACCAATCGGGGCAATGCTTACGCTGATAAAGGCGAGTTTGATACCACTATCCAAGACTTCAATATCGCTATAGGATTAAACTCTGAACTTACCGAGGCTTATACCAATCGGGGCAATGCTTACGCTGATAAAGGCGAGTTTGATACTGCTATCCGAGACTATACCACGGCCATTGAATTAAACCCTCAGTATGCCGAAGCCTATTACAACCGGGGAAATACTTACTGAAAAAAAGGCAAGTTAGATACCGCTATTCGGTACTATGACACAGCCATAGCACTGAATCCTGGATTTGCTGAGGCCTATAACAACCGCGGCGAGACGTGGTTACATTTGGGAGAATTGGAGAAAGCTAAAGCAGATCTCAGTATCGCCAAGAATATGGGGATTGACATCGTCGTTTCCTTCCCTCCATAACAACTACGAAAGTATTGAAGACTTTGAAGGGGAGCATGGCGTGAAAGTGCCGGAAGATATCGCAACATTGTTAAGACGAGATTGAATAGGTAACTCCATAATCAGGCGCGGTGCGGTTAGGAAACCGCACCTACCGGCCCTGGGGAAGTGGGAATTACCGAATTAAATTCTTAAACGGCTATACACCTTTCGCTCCGTTGGTGCTAAAACTCCCAATCCCGAAAATCCTATAATCTTGTAAATTCTGATTCAGACAAACACCGAAAGAACCCATAATTCGCGTCCTCCGTGTAATCCGCGATTCAGACAATAAACACCCGCTGTATTATAGTAAAGTCGACAATTAAGTAGACACCTTCGCTCCAAGAGAACACCTTCGCTCCAAGAGAGGACGGTTCGTAGTAGGGAGACCCTTCATCGCCCGTCATGTCAAAACGTGCCCTACTCTCTTTCGACTTCACTATAATCCGAAAATTTACCCCGACGCGCACCATTTTAAATATTGTTTTGTTGAAATAAAAATAACATATTGATATATAATGGCGTTAAAATGTTATAA
>JAPPMR010000967.1 GCA_028818995.1 Candidatus Poribacteria bacterium
TTGATACCAAAAAGGATGCTGTGGCGTATGGGCGGCAGGTTAGCCGAAATCAGAAAACTGAGTTTGTTGTCTGCCATAAAAATGGGAATATTCAACGCACGAATAACCACTGATAAGTTTTTATTATGCTTTCTATGAATGGCGACAACTCATGCAGTTAAGACCAAAAATCCTCCAACAAACACTCGAAACAGCAATCTCGTTTCTATATCCTGCGCAATGCCGAGTCTGCAAAGAAGTACTCGGACTTGAATCTGTGCCTTACATGTGCGATTCATGCTGGGATGATATCCATGTTATTGAACCGCCTTGGTGTGAAATGTGCGGAATTCCAAATGCTAAAGGTAAATGTGATGAATGTGCAACCACGCCGCCACCTTACGGAAAATTACGCACGATTGCTTTTTATGAATCAACGCTCCAGCAGGCAATACATCTTTTTAAGTTTGAGAAGCGAACATCACTCGCTAAACCTCTTGCTCAATTGACAATGGAACACATCCCTGACGATTGCGACATCACAGAGTACGACTTCATCCTGCCAATTCCGATTCATAAAAAACGGTTGCGGGAACGCGGCTTTAACCAAGCAACTTTGCTTGCAAACGGGATTGCGAAGACCACAGGCGTACAAGTTGTAACAGATGCTTTGGTTCGGCATCGGAACACGTCGCCGCAGAGTAGTTTGGATAGGGAAGCACGCCAAACAAACATTGTTGGGGCATTTGAACTTAAAAAGAAAGAGGTTGTGCAGAACAAACGTATACTTGTCCTTGACGATGTGTACACCACAGGTGCTACCGTTCGAGAGGCAGTAAAGGTCTTATGGGACGCTGACCCAATTGAAGTTGATGTACTGACACTTGCGAGGGCGTTAAATCCGTAATGTAACCCGATTCAAACATTTTACGTAATAGTTATTAGGTTAAATATGTAATAATAAAACGTTAAGTTGTGGAAATGTGTGATAAAAAACGGTTTATTTTCGTAGGAGGTTACCTTTGCTCTTAAATAGCATCAAAGTCAGTGGTTTCAAGAGTTTCGCCGAAGAGGTTGAACTGATACTGGAGCCAGGGATAACGACAATAGTTGGTCCGAACGGTTGTGGAAAAAGTAATGTCTCCGATGCAATTCGGTGGGTACTGGGCGAACAGAGTGCTCGTGCACTTCGGTGTACCAATATGCGCGACCTCCTTTTCAACGGTGGTGCTAATTTTAGTCCCTCTCAAAGAGCAAGTGTTGCGCTTACCTTTACCAATATATCTGAAAATCTTTCTATTGAGTCGCCTGAAGTAGAAGTCCGCAGACAACTTACGCGCGATGGCGAAAGTAGTTATCTCATCAATCAAACGCCTTGCCGACTACGTGATATTAGCGAACTCTTTATGGATACTGGAGTCGGTGTTGATGCCTATTCCGTTATGGAACAGAGTAAGATTGACCTGATTCTCAACGTGCGTCCGGAGGAACGCAGATTCCTTTTTGACGAGGTTGCAGGCATCACAAAATATAAAGTTCGTAAGAAATCTGCCATTCAAAAACTAAAAGATACAGAACAGAATTTGGTTCGCATCAATGACATAATTCAAGAGTTACAACGTGAAACTGAATCCCTGAAAGCACAAGCTGAACAAGCGGGACACTATCAATCGTTAAAAGACCAACTGCAACAATTAGAACTCGGACTCGCTTATCGGGATTACGAAAAACTTGCTACAGATTATCGCGAAACGCAGAGCAACTTAGAGGCTATTTTAAACGAAGTATCTAATGCAAATCAAATCTTACAAGAAGCGGAAGACCGTATTGAAAACGCAACTCTCAGACGAACTGAATTAGATGCCGCAATCACCACCGCTCAAGAGGAAATACGGGAGATTGAAGGACAGTTAGAGAAGGTCGAACGGCAGATTGTTGTTCACAAAGAAAATCAGTTGAACATCCAACAGCAGAAACAGAGAGCAGAACAAACGCTGGAATCCTTAAATTCACAACAAGTAAACTTACAAACACGTAACCGGGAACGAACCCAAGAAAAGAAAAGGCTTGAAGCATCTTACAAGATTGAGGAAAGCCGTTTAACTGCCAAACAGCAACATTTACAAGAGTTGACCTCACGTATTGACAAAACAAAAGAGTCTATTCAAGAGGCACAAAATGCTTTGCAGGAAATCTCAACAGAACTGTCCCAGCGAGAAAATAGACGCATAGCAATCGAACATGAATTAACGAGTAAACAAAGCAGTCTCAACAACCTTCAAGAAAGTTCCGATGCTTTGAAAACAGAATTGAAAGCTGCTACAGATGATCGAGATGAAATTCAACGTGGCATGACACAATTAGATGCCGAGTTGCTTCAGATTGACGCAGAGAAAAAACAGGTTGAAACCAAACTCAACGAAAATCAGGATGCGCTCAGAAAGATTGAATCTGAAATACGTGGATTGGAAGAAAACTTAGGTGGTAGTCTTTCCCGATATAAATCATTGGAGCAATTGCAATCCGCCTACGAAGGCTACTACGCTGGTGTGCGCGCAATTATGCGAGCAAAAGACCACTTTCCAGACCAGTTTGCCGGAATTTGCGATGTTGTAGCAGAACTAATTGATACAGATACCGAATATGAAGTTGCCATAGAGGTTGCCCTCGGCAGTGCCATCCAAAACGTCGTTGCAGAGACCGCTGAAGATGCTGATACTGCAATCTCCTTTCTCAAGAAACATCGTGCTGGTAGGGTTACATTTCTACCGATTGATATTTTGCGGCGTAGAACATTCTCTGATGACGCGCTCCTTGATGAACCGGGAGTCATCGGTATCGCAGATGAATTGGTGGGTTACGATGACAAATATGAGAAGGTTATTCAACATTTGTTGGGCAACACGCTCGTGCTCGAGAATTTAGATGCCGCAGTGGCACTGACACGCAAATTTCGTCATAACGCTCGATTGGTTACTTTAGAAGGTGAACTGATCAATACTTCTGGGGCTATCACCGGCGGTCATACTGATCAAAGGAAAAGTGGGCTTCTTAGCCGTGCAAACGAATTGGATGTGCTGAAAACGAAGATCGGTGAGTTGCAACAAATTGTGAACCAGAAGGATGAAAAGCGTAAAGCTTATGCTGCGACCATTGCTGAAGCAGACCAAACCCGACAAAGACTTACTGGTCACTTACAAGACAAACAAATTGAAAAAGCCTCAATAACAAAGGATATTGAGCAGGCGAACCAAAACATCGACCGTCTTGAAACAGAGCTTGCTGAAGTTGAAACTCGAAATAGGCAACTTAAAGAAACGGTTGATCTTTCGCGTGAAGATCAGCAAACACTTGATGCAGAAATAGCAGAACTTACCAAAAAACGCACCCAAACGGAAGGACGGATTCAAAGAGTATCTGAACAGGTTGACAGTGATGCGCGTAAACGTGAAGAGGTCGTTTCGGATTGTCAGGAGAGAGAAATCTTCTTGGCAGGACAACGCCAAAAATTGGAAAGTATGACTGAAGAACTGGATAACTTTGATGAACAACAACTTCAAATAGAGAAAAATATTGAAGAGCAACAAGCAATTATCGACTCTGATGAACAAACGAAGCACGATATCGTTGAGCAAATTGAAGCAGCACAACGCAAATTCCTACGAATCGGGGGAGACCGAGCGGAAGCTGAAGCAGCACATGATGAATTAACCGAAGAACGTGAAGCACTCCTTGAGGAAATTGAAACGATTCAGAAAGAGATGCGCAGCACTCGAAAGCAGTTCGAAAGCCAGAATCGCAAACAGCGTCAACTTGAAGTGAAAACCACACAACTTGAGATGCAGTTAAAATCCATCTCTACCCGCATCCTTGACAAATACCAAGTTTCTATTGATGAACTTCCTAAGCCGACCACACAAGATGAGGTTTCTGATAACGAGGAACAATCTACCGTTCCTGCCATTTTGCAACTTGATGAAATTGATTTGATGGATAATATTGAAAAATTGAAGGCTGAAATCTCGGCTATGGG
>JAPPMR010000477.1 GCA_028818995.1 Candidatus Poribacteria bacterium
AGGGGTGTCGTTTTTCTATAAACATATCGTTCCTACGGAACTCAAGAATCCCAATGGGTTTAGAAATCCTGCTACAGACTTGGAGATGTCCGAGGTGCAACAGACACAGTGCGTAGGTCGGGTAGAGTTTACGACACCCGACAAATGCCAAAAAGCGCATTTGGCGTTGATTTGGACACGTCTGGTATATGTCGGGTGTCGCTGCGCTCTACCCGACCTACGAAAAATGTAATATTATCATATAGAAATGGTATTAAAATCCGCGTCCTCCGTGTAATCCGCGATTCTGATGTGCATCTGATACACCTTTCGCCCCTCTGGGGCTTGATGAATACGTACATTATGCTGCTATACACCTTTCGCCTCTCCGAGGCTTTAGCAAATCACATCATAGTTCCATTGAGGCGAAAGATGTATATTATTATGTCGCTCCTACGGAGCTCAAGACTTTTTGTTTTCCCATTACTATAAACATATCGTTCCTATGGAACTCAAGAAAAGGGGTGTCGTTTTTCTATAAACATATCGTTCCTACGGAACTCAAGAATCCCAATCAGGTTTAGAAATCCTGCTACAGACTTGGGGATGTCCGAGGTGCAACAGACACAGGACGCAAGGCGTTTACCGTCCGTAGACTCTGTTCCCGCAAAAATATCTCTGGCATATCATCTAAATCGGATTCAAACTTTAACCAAAAATATTTTGCTTGTTCGGTAGATGTATCGTCTGCAAGATACTTCCAATCACCGATGCAATGCGTTTGCTGCGATCTGGCGAAATCATACTTAGGTCCGTAAGCAGGTGGCGGTTCAGTCGGCTTCACATCTAACGTGAGTGCCTGATACAGGACAGGGTAATTCGCGGGAATTCCGAGGATTAAATCTTCTGTCGCAAATCCCACCACAGGATTGACGAAATCTACGCTCACATTCCACCAACCATCTTCTGTTTTGTATGGCGTGCCAAAGTCCCGTCCCGTTGGTGTTAAATTGTTATAGGAAATTAGGATTGGTGTAATTGTGGGTAACGATTGATTTAATGACGATTCATCAATCACTGCGCCAACGAATTGGACAAGGAGTGCGCCCCAGGTGTTGGATGCTGGCTCAAGAACGATTGTGTATTCGTTCTTGACTGGGGTGTTGGTTTGGTCTAAACCACTGAGAATGTGGTAATCCATAAGGGCGGCATCGTCTCCTGCCACCGCTTTTAGTGCGATGTTCGATTTATCAATGCCGATAATGTCAGAAGTAAAGCGTAGGGGCAATTCTATTCTGTCGTGGCTAATATAATTAGGGTCTTCAAACATTTTCAAACCTCTATTGTTTCTTTCCATCCATGGTAGGTGCGGTTTCCTAACCACACGGTCCTACCCTCTTGGTAGGTGCGTTTTGTAAACGCGCCGAGTTGTCTGAACCAGGATTTACAGGATTATAGGATTTACAGGATTATGAATATTTTGGAGTGATAAGGTTTTATTGAGCAGATGATGCCCATTGTGCTACGGTATTCACTTATGTTTGTTGAACACCATCACATTTTCTTTTCAATAATCCTGTAAATCACGTAATCCTGCAAATCCTGGTTCAGACAATACGGAAAATTAATTACTATCCTCAGAACTATCAGCCGAGTCATCTTCCAACAAAAAGTCGAGTGTGACGCTATCAATAGCGTTCCGAATACGCTCATCAAGTTGGCTCAGCACTTCGGAATGAAGATCGGTAACGCTTGCATCTGGTTTTATACCGGAAATTTTCTTTTTCGCCTCACTGCCGCGTGTCAGAATACGCGTAACAGCAGTGCCGTAATCTTCTGCATTCACTGAAATCACCTCCTTTTATATACACAATAGTATATATAGAATCAGATAGATGACACGGTATATTTTCGGCGTGGGAACAATAGATTTCCAATAGATACGCAATAGATTTGTGGGAAAATCGCTCTGAGAAGGGTGATAAGGTGGGAATTTGAAGTAAAATTGACGTAAAATGAAAAATATTTATGTTTTTGTAAAAAAAATATTAACTTTTACTTGACAACTATTTTACAATTGTGTTATAATAAATATACATGGATTTCATGGTAGTCTCCTATAATTTTATAATAGGTGCGCCGATGGTGATAGAAGCACCGATCGACGCCGGCACTACCATACCCTAACTATGAGAGTGCTCGCCTAATTGTAGCACAGAATAAGGTATTTTGTGCAGTTTTTAGGGTAGCACTCATAATAATGAATATGCCAATCTCCAAAGAGAGATGGCAAATTTAAAAGGAGATACGAAATGAAAAAGTTTGTTGCTTTTACAACGATAGCGCTTTTTGCGATAACCTGTCTATTTCTAATGAACCTTGTGGTTGCTTGTAATGATTTCGGACCCGCTGGCATGCCTTTTGAGGATGTACTTGGTTCTGTCAGCGTGAGCGTGTGGTTTGATGCCGAAAACTTAATCGCAAATAGCAGAAATGGTTTGGCCTTGGATAATGGTGACGATGTACCTATCAGTTACGTTTCCTGTTTTTCTGGCTGGGTGTACGGTAATGGAGTTTCCCTCGTGGGAGACGAAGGTGATAATGGAGAGCTGCCGCCTAATGATGACGTGCACTGGAATGGCGAGCACTTCGTGTTTGATATGGCAGACCAACCTGCTGGGGAATACACGCTCGGCGGGAATACTTACTTGACCATATATGCCGATGCCGATGATGATGGAACGGAGGATAGTTGGACGTGGTCTACGCCTGTGTGTTCCATCAAATTTCGTATCAATTAGTTTTATATATCAATAACAACACAGGCGATGTGGCGTGCCCACATCGCCTGCCCACAAGACTCACCTGTATAGGAGGAATCCACCAATGAAATATTTAAAGATATTTGTTCTCTTACACATCCGAATTCTTTTCCTCAGCTGCTGTCTGCTCTTGTTCGCGTGTGCCACGTGTTCCATTGATGCGAAAATTGTGTTTGTTGTAGATGACGATATTTACGTCATGAACGATGATGGCACCAACAGACGGCGGCTCACACGTAACACGGTGTCGCAAGACACCCTTCCCCGCTGGTCGCCGGATGGGAAAAGAATTGCCTTTATCCGACAAATGATCAAATTTGCACAACATACGGATGAGTTGTTCGTCATGAACGCAGACGGAACAGACCTCCAACGGCTTACCCATGACAAGATCAGCGACTCCTATCCGTCTTGGTCTCCCGATGGAAAAAAAATTGCCTTTCGGAGTCAACGAAGTGGAGATTCTGAGGTGCATGTCATTGACCTGGAAACGCTTGCTGTCACACGGCTCACTGGTGTTGAAGGGGAGCACGGTTCCACAGCCCCCGACTGGTCGCCGGATGGCACACAGATCGTCTACGAGAAGTTTGGACCGGGTGGTCATAAAGACATCTTTCTGATGTCCGCCAATGGCGAGGATCAGCACCCTCTTTTCCCCGATCCGCAGCGAGATGCTGGAACGATCAGCCTGAAGTTCCACCCCCGTTGGTCCTCGGACGGACAACGTATTGTCTTTTTTACATGGAAGAGTAAACAACGAATAGGCCAACTCATTGTCGCACAACTTGGCGGCGAGGGACAGGAAATTACGGCAATTGATAAAAGGTTTGGTGGAAGCAATTGGCAGATCGCAGTCGCAGATTGGATGGACAATGATCGTGCGATGGTTTTCGCGCTGAGGAAAATGGTTCCCCCGAACGCGAGGATCTATAATCTCTATAAATATGAGTTTAAGACGCGACGCATCAAACAGTTGACACGGGATACACGTGATGAGAAGTATCCCGACTGGATAGCAGATCAATTGTCCGTTTCACCGAAAGATAAGTTGCCAACACAGTTGGGAGAGAAAAAGCAGGACCTGTCACAGTAAGTTGGGCGTTGCTCTACCCGGTACCTCTCTGTAGGCGCGTTTTTTTAAAGCGCCGCGCCCAGACCTCGACTAACATAAAAGGCGCGTTTTAAAAAAGCGCCGAACCCACACATAA
>JAPPMR010000261.1 GCA_028818995.1 Candidatus Poribacteria bacterium
GGTCAGCTGCTATTGCTTTGTGTCCCAAATCAAGCGTGATTCGGTTTGGGGTAGGTATGCTAATGACGCGACTCAGCAGTAGTGCTGCGGGTGTAAAGCCGAGGTCGGGATAGCGGTTAGTGTAACCGTAGTCATGAAAAACAAACGTTCCGGGCGACGTTTCTACCCCTGGTGTATCAGCATAGATAGGAAATGTTGGCGTGCCTCCCATCACAACCAATGGCACGGCGAGTCCTTTTGCAGAAAGCATGTTCTGCATCACTTCAACTTGTGCAAGGCTTTGATTGCAAGCGTCTTTGCGGGCTGCCAAACCCTCATCGTGGATATGTCCATCGTATACATGTAATCCCCATGGCTGTAAACTTTCTGACTGGTCAATAGCCTCGTAAATCTCCACAGCAGTATCGCCGACAGGCACACCGGTGCGATGCATGCCTACATCAAGGTCAAGCATGACTTTAACGTTCAAACCGAGTTTCTCCGATGATGCAGAGAGAGCAGTTACTGCTTCTTGATGGTCAACGATTACCTTGAAATCAGCATTTGGGTGCCGTTGCTGGAGTGAAAGAAAGCGATTGATATTAGGACCTACCATTTGGTACGCGATTAAAATATCCTCTATTCCGTTTTGTGCGAGCATTTCTGCTTCTCGCAGGGTGGCGCATTTATGCTTGAGGATACCCGCTTCACGTTCCATTTCAATAATTTCAGATGTTTTGTGCGTCTTCGCATGCGGTCTAAGTTTTGAGACATCACCTTCCACAGTTGCTATAGCGTGTTCTATATTTTGTTGCACCAGTGGGAGATAGACAACAAGTGCAGGAGTGGGAATGTTTTCAACGTTCTGTATGCGATATTTCTGATCCATTTCAATACCTCTTTCTCCTATTTAGCGACCGTTAAACTTATTCATTGCTGTTAGAATACCATCTTGGACGTAAGTTTCAACTGCTTCAACTGCACGTTTAACAGTTTCTTTAATCTCAATCTCATCTTCTTCTGAAAATTTTGAGAGGACATGATCAGTTAAGTCGCCGACAGGTTCACCGATACCGATGCGTAAACGTGGGAATTCAGTTGTGCCGAGGTGATAGATAATAGATTGCATGCCTTTCTGACCACCGTCACTTCCTTTCTGTCTTATCCGAATCGTCCCGATATCCAAGTGGATGTCGTCGTAGATGATACAGATGTCCTTAAGAGGAATCTCAAACCGTTTGATAAGTGCCGAGACAGCTGAACCGCTATTGTTCATATATGTCATCGGCTTAGCAAGAATGATAGGGGAATCGTGCAATATGGTTTGCATAACGAGTGATTGGCAGATAGAAGTTACGCGCTTCGTAAATACATTTTCGGTATTCTGCACTGATTGTATTTTCTCGTAGATTGCATCAATCACTCGGAAACCGATATTGTGTTTCGTCTGCTCGTACCGTTGCCCGGGATTGCCGAGTCCAACGATGAGTTTCACAAGTTTCTCTCCGTTTGCGGATGGAGTAGTCTGTTCAAGAAGGGTTCTCATCAAAATCGCATCGGTTGTGAGAGATTTAAATGTCCAGCAAGTGTTTTCTTCTCTTTACCGTCAATAAGAATTTGGACATGTATAATCTCGTTTGGAAACGCGTCAAAGACCGTTTTAAGAATGGCGGTTACTGTTAATAATTCAGCTGTTGTACCGCCGATATGTCCGTCTGCAAGATGGTGAGAAAAATCCAAATATGCAGTTTTTTGACTATCTATGTAAGCTTCGTTAAGTAACGTTCCTCGTGGAATTGGGTTTCTGTAATTGGGAAGTGTTTCTTGAACAAGTGCTGAAACTATCTGTTTCAACCGTTCAGTTGGTTCTGAATAGAGCCGAAGTTCTACTTGAACAGGCGTAATTTCAAGTGATGTTGGATTTAATAGAAATATGTTTACTTGTTCTGGCGGTGGCAAGATATCTGTTGTGTTGGGGGTATCTGGTAGTTTTGGTGGAGCATCTAAAATTCTTGTTCGTTTAGAATGTGCGATTAGCACAAGCGTAATGGCAAGACCGATTATAATGACAACCAAAGTAATGCCCCATACCATAAAGAGTCTTGAGTGGAGAATTTTTCGGAGAAGATTCACGTTTTTGCTCCAATAGACACCTGTTCTTGTCTTCTTCTGCTACAAGATGAAGTATACCGGTTAAAAGCGAGTCTCAAGTCTTAGTTAGTGTCCGAGGGTTTCCTTTCTGAAAATCCGTTAGATTTAGATGGTTGATTAACCGATGCGGAGTATATCTGGATGGCACGTATGATAGCAACTGCAAGTTCGGAGATGTGGTCAGGATTGGAAAGTTGTTTAGCATCATCTATATTTGATAGGTAGCCAAGTTCTAATAGGACAGCTGGCATGCTGACATCCGACAAGGTAATTATAGGGAATTCAGTGATAACAATTGGATTTTCAGCCAAGAAGTTCAATTCTTTTTGGAGGACACTGGCAAAATTTTTGCTCTGTTTCAAATAATTGGCTTGGTTAAGAATATTTAATCGTTTTTTACCAAATCTTGGCATCTCACTTGTTCTAAATCGAGGTTGTCCGTTTGGGTTATTGATATAGAGACGCATTCCTTTGTGATTCGGTGAGAACGAAGCATTGCAATGCAGGCTAAGAAATAATCGTCCTTGCTCGCGGTTCGCAGTTTGGACACGTTGAATCAGCGTTTTTTCTGTATCTTGGTCGCGGGTTAGATGGATTGAAAGTTGATGTTGATCGCTGAGTTTTTTAATTTCTTTTGCAGCAGCCAGAACGATATCTTTCTCATGAAGTCCATTCTGACTTTTACAACCGAGATCATCTTCCCCACCATGGCCGGGATCAATAATGATTGTCCATTCGCGAGTGTCATCTGATATATCAAGTGCCCATACGGTTTTTGGTATTATCCTAATTCGCTGAAGGTTTGGGTTATAGAGCACTTCAACATCATCAAGATGTGCCAATATCCTGCGAAAAAAATGAATGGGCAACATAGGTTGCCCTTCAATCGCTAAAGGTGGTGCGGCGAGAGTAAAAGTTTGTTTTCCAGAATCAATGTTGACTGTGGTATTTCCCATTCGCAGTCGGAGTTCCTTACCTTTAGTTTTCAAGATAAGTTGTTTCCTTGGGCGGTGGTATTCGTGTGTCATCTCCGGATCGAAGGCGGTTTTGAGTGTTTCAACAGGCAGGTAGACTATTTCTTGATGAAGTTTGAATTCTACTTCGGTGAGAGTTTCGCCCTCGCCATCAACAAAACGCACGGTAGGTGCTTGTGCAATACCGTGCGTTACAGAGATTAATATGAGAATGAATAGAAAGATGGATAAAGACTTAAATGGGGGGAACCACATGTTAAAGTTATTCCGCGTCTTCGTCATCACTACGACGTCTACGTGAAATTAGTTCTGGTTCGGTGCGTTCTTCAGCGTCGCCATCTTCAGCGTCGCCATCTTCAGCGGCACCTTCTTCGCCTTCTTCACCTTCTTCGCCTTCTTCACCTTCTTCAGGTTCTTCGACTTCTTCAACGTGGACGCGCGGCTGGGTGACGGAGACGATCATTCGCTGGAGTTCGTCTAACAATTCAACTTCATCATCAAGTTCTACATCTTGGACATAGATGATGTCACCTATATCTAAGTTGGTCACGTCTACAGTAATTTCATTTGGCATTAATGCGGGTAGACAATTAAGTGTTAGCGCGCGGAGTGGAAATTCAATAACGCCGCCTTCCTGTGCCCCGGCAGGTGTGCCAACTAAAACTATTGGCACAGTTGATGTTACAGGTTCGTCTAAAGAGATTCGGATAAAATCTGCATGGAGCAAAACCCGCTTCTCAACTGGGTCACGTTGTATTTCTTTGATAATGGCAGGTTCAGGGGCACCTTCGGTGATTTCCATATTAATGATTACGTTTTCACCATAAGTTCTGAGGAATTGTTTGAATGCCCGTTCATTGATTTGGAGAGCAACGGAATCTTGTTTGCGTCCATATAAAAC
>JAPPMR010000179.1 GCA_028818995.1 Candidatus Poribacteria bacterium
ACCTGACCGTTGAAACGGACACGTTTAACGACTACGTGGAGTACTTCAACGAGACCTGGCCCAAGGGGTTGGATGAAATCAAGCGTATCGCCGAAGGCTAATATAATAGGTGAAAGAACCGACTAAGTATGTTGATAGTTTTGTGTCACTGGTAAATCGTGTACATTTTGCGGACGTCATGAGGCACTTCTGATTTGGGGTTCATTCTGAGAGTGTCGACGGTGCAGGTAATATTGACCCATAACAAACCGAGAAAATATGAAAATCGCACTGTCTGTTTCAGAGCTGCAAACAGAAGCTCAAAGATTCGCTGAGTCCGAATCCAGGCACAATGAACCTACCCTGTTTGGGGTTACTGACGGTAAAGCGGTAGGAACATACTTGGAGCATAAATTCCAGAACTATCTTCATAGCAAATATGACTACATCGAAGGATCAACAGCAAGGGGGATAGACCTACCGGAGTTAGAGGTTGACATCAAAACCACCAGCATTAAACAACCACAGTCTTCATGTCCCTTCAAATCTGCGAAGCAGAAAATATACGGACTAGGTTATTCTCTATTGGTCTTTGTTTATGAGAAATCGGATGACGAACAAACCAGAACAGGTAACCTTAATATCAGACATGTGATATTCATAGAAGAGTCACGAACGGCGGACTTCCAAACTACGACAGGCCTTAGAAGAATCCTCGATAACTCCCCTAATATCGATGACATTATCGCATTCTTGACAGAACGTTTTCTACCAGTTGATGATATTCAAGCACAGGAACTTGCAGAGGAAATACTGAGAAATCCACCTGAGATCGGCTATCTTACTGTTTCCAATGCTCTCCAGTGGCGACTTCAATACACTAGAGTAATCGACAAAGCCGGACAGATTTCAGGAGTTATTAAAATCGTATAAGCATGAAATCCAGAATTCAAACCCAATTCGGGGATTTCCAGACTCCCATCGATTTAGCCTACCAGGTTGTCGAGTTATTGCGGGCGAGAGGAATCTCACCAGTTACAGTCGTTGAGCCAACGTGCGGTTGGGGAAACTTTCTAGTCGCGTCTATAAACACGTTTGGCGGCCAAGTTAAGTACTTTGGTTTTGACGTTAATTCTGAACATATCAACGCAGCGCATCAGAACATTGCAAACCTAGACACCCTTCCCTGTGAATTGAAATGTGAAGATTTCTACGATAAGGATTGGAATGGGTTTTTCTATTCGCTCCCCGAGGACTTGTTGGTTATCGGAAATCCCCCATGGGTGACAAATGCGATACTAGGATCATTGGGACGCAAGAATCTCCCCACAAAAAGCAATTTCCAAGGACACAAGGGGTTTGAAGCGAAAACTGGTAAAGCAAACTTCGATGTTTCGGAGTGGATGCTGATTAGATTGTTAGAGAGTCTACAAGGAAAGAAAGCAACCGTTGCAATGCTGTGTAAAACCACAGCTGCCCGAAAGGTCCTGAAGTACTGTTGGAAACGTGGATTCGATATTGGTGATTCGACATTATATACTATAGATGCAAAGAGGCACTTTGGTGTTTCCGTAGATGCGTGTCTATTAGTCGTGCAAACTGGCGAGACAACACAATGCAAAACAGCGTCTGTTTACGCTGATCTTAGTTGCACCAGTCGTATTTCAGACTTCGGTGTGTATCGAGATGAACTGGTTTCTGATATAGAGGCATTTAAGAGTGTTGAGGAACTAGACGGTATCGAATATCGAAAATGGAGGTCGGGAGTCAAACACGATGCAGTCAAAATCATGGAACTCGAGCCAAGTGGTAATGAGTGGGTGAACGGTCTAGGTGAAAGATGTATGATCGAATCATCCCACCTGTTTCCTATCCTCAAATCATCGAATTTGGCCAACGGTCAATTGGAACCATCGAAATATGTCATCCTTACTCAACGTAAAACGACGGATGATACTTCCGCTATCAGCGTGAACGCCCCTAAAACATGGCAATATCTGTTAGATCATTGTGATAACCTAGACCGACGTAAGAGCAGTATTTACACCAAGCGCCCTAGGTTTTCGATTTTTGGCGTTGGATCATATACCTTTTCTCCGTGGAAAGTTGCGATTTCAGGTCTGTACAAAAATCCTGTCTTCAGAGTGATCGGTAGTGTGAAAGGAAAACCGATCACCTTGGACGATACCTGTTACTTCATTCCATGTGAATCAAAAGAAGAAGCTGTCTTCTTCGGATTTCTGTTAAACTCCAAGGTTGCACAAAGTTTTGTCAAATCACTGATCTTTCCCGATTCAAAAAGACCAATCACCATTGATGTCTTAAAACGTATTGATTTGAAAAAGCTTTCAGAAAGATTGAACTATGAGGAGGAAGCTACTAGCTATCTCGAAAATGCTGTTTTTGAGAGTGGACAGCAAAAACTACTCGTCTATGAAGACGAAGAAACGTATCGGGCTGGGATATAGAAGAACTGACTTAAGAGATCAATTGCATGTGATGACTCAATATACAGCCGAGTGTTTCCATGGACATCGATGCCAGAAATCACCGACAATAACATCCTGAAGACCTGGTTAACTGACAGGCCTCCTGAGTTTGCATGCGTCCTTGCTTCCCGGGCCGCTCTACGGGTGGTGCCTTTACTAGTTGAGGCATTGCGTGAAGACGAAATGGAACGTCGCGCTTCTATAATACTATCAGGGTTTCGTACGCTGTCGACCGCCCACTGTGCAAGCGCTTTTCCATTGAAGGTGCCGGATATCCGAAACATTGCTAGTGCTGTTTGCAAGGAGGTAAGTGACACTGTTTCCAAAGCTGCAAACAGTGCCCAGATGGGTGTTATAGAAGCAACCGAAGCCGTTCCAGAACAACACCTTTATATCCAAGATCTCCAATCGGATGTCCGAGGCCTGCGTGTCGCTGAGGACGCAGTCCATGCTGCGGTACATGCCTTGCAGGCGGCCGTAGATACGGTCGATGCTATCAACGGTATTGCCAGTCCAAAAGCGGCCTTCGAGGCTACTACAGAGACAATCAATACTGCTCTTTCTGCAGTGGATGGCGCTCATGGCTATCCCGATCTACTCGGCACTATAGATGTGGATACCGACAACGAGATCGAACGTGAAACCCACATTAGCGAATTCTGGAAGGCAGTGGAACTAGATGCTGAGCTACTTGAGACAGGCGAAGGAGCAATAGGCAACTCGTCTGAATTAGTCTCCGGTATTTCAGGCATAGCGCTATGGCTTGGTGAGCTTCCGGTTTGGGTGGGCAGAAGATGGGTGGGACTAAAGGAAAAACTACCCGCGATCGAGGGATGGCAAGTGTGGAAAGATTGGTACGAGGCTAGATTAACCGGAGAGTCTTCTAATGAAAGGATAGCGTTTGACTTGGTGAAGATCCCTAAAGAGGACTGGGATCGAGGCCCCACTCATGTCAATGACATCATTGCGAAGTTTGTAGAAAACGAACCCGACCCGATGATAGCTGCAATCGCACATAGCGTTAAGGATTTTGATGCGGTCAAAGAGGTCATGGACCTCGAAGAGTATTCAACGAGGATTCAGAACGCACTACCTGACGATCCCAAATTAGCGATCGGAACCACAAAGGAAATGTTGGAAGCGATGATGAGGACCATTCTTCACAGACGGGGGACGGTGATGGAAGAGTTAAAGAAACTCGACTTCCCGCCCTTGACAGGCCGCTGCTTTTCTGAATTAGGTCTATCCGGAAATCTCGCTCCAACCACCGAAAGTGAGACCTACCATCGGAAAATTGCTAGTAGTGCCAGAAAAATGGTTAATACTATCAATGACTTCCGCAACCACGCTGGGACCGGACACGGGCACGTAATAGGTGCGGAGCCAATGGTAACCGAAGCCGACGCATACCTAGTCGCATCCACTGGATTCATTTTGGCCGCTTGGTTAGCGCGTCATCATAGAGAGCTTACTGATGTTACCCCGTTTTTGTGGACGGTTAACCATTTGGGATTCAGGCTATCTT
>JAPPMR010000612.1 GCA_028818995.1 Candidatus Poribacteria bacterium
CTTATATCGGTGGCACATTAAAGTCTTAACATCTAATCCTGTGTATCAGAATTAACTGGCTTTACACATCGGAAACCTACGTTAGCATATTGCTTGCTTGGTGGACTTTCGTTACGTTTAGAAACGCGTAACTCGTTGGCACCAGTTGACCGAGAACCACCTCGCTCTATGCGCTCAGTAAAGATATTCTTGTAATTTTCAATCGTATCTAATATACTTTCACCTGAAATCGGATTATCACGCGGAGAAATAGCATAGAAATTGGCATCGTATTCATCAAGACACCACTCCCACACGTTTCCTGCTATGTCATACAGGCCATAGGCGTTGGGAGGGTAACTTCTAACAGGGGCATTGCGTTCGAATCCATCATCAACATCTTCATCTGCCCAAGTAATGAGTTTTTCTTCTCCATCAAAACTCCATACTAAACCAGCAACATGCTTATCCGCATAATTACACTGTGTTCCATCCGGCGGATCGTTGCCCCATGGGTACTTTTCTCCGTTCAACCCGCCTCGCGCAGCCTTTTCCCATTCAGCTTCTGTGGGCAAACGTTTACCAATCCATTTTGCATAAGCCATTGCATCGTGCCAACTTACGCCTACAACAGGATGCTGATTCGTCGGAGAATCCGTAGAGACCCAAGAAGGCAAGGCGCTATGTCCTGTTTCTCGAACAAAACGCTTATACTCACCGACAGTCACTTCGTGAATGTCCATATAGAATGCATCAATATAGACTGTATGCGACGGTTTTTCATCGGATGAAGACGATGGATCATTACTTCCCATGAGAAATTCACCTTCAGGTATTAGCACCATACCTTTGGGGGTAGCAAGTCTCGCTAACTCAGTCGGATCAAGAGGTATTGACTCAACTTTGTAAGGATCACCTAACTCATACCGAATCAATTCATCATACGAAGATAGTCCAACACCCGTTAACGGGTAATCTGTCTGACTTTTCTCCCAGAAAGGTAAAATTGAAACTTCCCATGATACAGAATTATCAAGTCGAACAGTAAATGTCAGTGAAGCAGGACCTTTCGGAATCACTTTCCAACTGTGAAACGTCTCCTTCCCTTCAGCAATAAATTCAATTAAAACAGCCAAATCATCAGGACGCGGTTTCGCTTTCAGTACAAACTGTGCCACGTCTACTTCTTTGTAACCCACAAATTCAATAGTGACTACCGGTATCACCGGATCTTCGGTTTCACCACACCCTATCAGAAAACAAACCATTAACAGATAGAATACTCGTCGACATATCAAAAACATCAATTCTTCTCTCCAAGTATATAATCCATCGGACGTTTTTCATTCCATTTTAGTATAGGACATTTACAGAATATTAATAGATATCGTTCTTGGAATTCATAGCATCTCTACAAACGCTTCAACTTCAGTTGTAGGAGCTTGGCAAACATAATTTTCACAGATATAAGCCGTTGCACTGTTATCAATCTGCGGTTTATTTGCAAGAAGCGGTAACGTTGCTTCTTCAGCAGGTTCACTTAAGGCAACGATTTTGTTGGGCAGATACATACCGTGTAAAGCAGCTAACATTGCATCCGTTTTCGTATCACCTTTTTCTCCAATTATAGCAATCTCTTTCGGTGTTGACAGCAGAAATGCTAACTCACAAAGCAGTTGACCTGAACCTGAAGGCATTACATCCATCTGGTGAAAATAGAGTTTCAAAGTGTTTATGGCTTTATCGTGAAATTCCGGTTTATCAAGATGTTTGGCAAGGCGTACGAGGCTATGGATCGCCATAGATGCTCCCGCGGGTGTAGCACCGTCATAAGCAGATTTAGATTGCACGATGAGCGACTCATGTGCTTTGCCTGTAAAGAAAAATCCATCCCCTGACTCATCTCCGAACTGGTCAATCATGATATGTGTAAGACGTTCTGCTTCAGATAACCATTTCGGTTCAAAACTTGCTTCGTAAAGCGCGATTAAGCCTGCAATGAAATAAGAGTAATCTTCAAGATAGGCGTTGAGATGGCTTTTACCAGCACGGTAGGTACGCAACAAAAGTCCATCGTCTTGGGAAAGCGTTGTCAAAACAAATTCAGCAGATTTTTCGCAGGCGGTAAGGTATTCAGGTTTTCCAGTCAATTGGTATCCCATCGCCATGCCGCGTATCATGATGCCGTTCCAACTGGTTAGGATTTTGTCGTCTAAACCCGGTTTAATCCGCTTTTCCCTTTCTACAAATAACTTCTGTCTACCATCTGCAAGAAGCGATTCCAATGTATCTTGCTCTATATTTAATTTGCGGGCAAAGACATCTGGTGGTGTTTGAACGTGGAGAATGTTCTCACCTTCAAAATTGCCGTGTGGTGTAATATCGTAGTATTCGCAGAAAACTTCAGCGTTATCTTCCCCGACTATATCCTCCACTTCGGGAGGTTCCCAGACAAAAAATTTGCCTTCTACACCTTCACTATCCGCATCTTGTGTGGAATAGAAACCGCCATTTTCAGTGTCGTACATTTCGCGCAGCACGTAATCTAATGTCTCTGTGGCTATGTCACGATAAAAAGTGTTTTGTGTGACTTGGTATGCTTCAAAATAGGCGACAACAAGTTGTGCGTTGTCATAAAGCATTTTCTCAAAATGTGGCACGAGCCAACGTTCATCGGTAGAGTATCGGTGGAAACCTCCGCCAAGTTGGTCGTACATACCGCCGCGTGCCATCTTCTGCAGCGTCAGTTCTACCATCTCTAACGCATTCGCATTGCCACTATGATGCCAATAACGCAAAAGAAAAGGCAAACCCATGCTTGGTGGGAATTTCGGAGCGTTGCCAAATCCACCGTATTGCGCGTCAAATTGAGAACGGTAATGTTGGAAAGCTTTCGCCATGAGTTCTTCAGTCAGTTCCTGCTCGTGCGGAGCTACCAGATTACTCATCTGGTTGAGCTGCGTTGTGATTTGATCTGCTTGTTCTAACACTTGTGCGTTTTTCTCGTTAAACGCCTCCGCAACGGCACTCATTACCTTCGGAAACCCTGGTCTGCCATATCGATCTTCGGGCGGATAATAGGTGCCGCCGTAGAAAGGTTTCAGATCGGGTGTGAGGAAAACAGTCATAGGCCAACCACCGTGGCGTGTCATAACTTGGACAGCGTTCATGTAGATTTCATCTAAATCGGGGCGTTCTTCGCGGTCCACCTTGATGTTCACGAACAGTTCGTTCATGACTGCAGCGATTTCCTCATTTTCAAAGGATTCGCGCTCCATTACGTGGCACCAGTGACAAGCAGAATAACCGATGCTGAGAAGAATCGGTTTCTGTTCTCGTTTGGCAAGTTCTAACGCTTCTTCACCCCACGGATACCAATCAACGGGGTTGTGTGCGTGTTGGAGTAGATAAGGGCTTGTCTCGTGAATTAGGCGGTTGGTGTGTTTGGGGATATCGTGCATGTGTGCATTCTCCAGTGTGTGGGAGTACAAGTTAAGAAGGATTGACGTGTTAAGGCAACGGGCAGGTAGTCTACTCCCGCCCTTATAAATGAAAATACCGCTACGGGGATTCGAACCCCGGTTTGATGGCTGAGAACCATCTGTCCTGACCCCTAGACGATAGCGGCTTACAATATTGGATTTCTTTACCAGCGCTGTTCTACTGCTTGATGTCTACGATTCACTTTCAACTGTTAGTCTTCCTGCGTGTTCAATCATTTCACGTAACACATCAAGATTAACATCTGCAAGCTTCTGAAAACTGACGCTACTTTTTCCGGTCTTGACTTTGCCGAGTCGGGATTTGTAAATTTCAGCAAGATACTTTTTTCCTTCAACTGCATTAATATACACGCTGAAGTAATTTTTCTGCCGTGCTAACCCAACGAGAAACCATTCGACTTTCTTTTTATCAGAACGCACGTAGGAAAAATTGCCGTAGCCGATGATTTGCTGTTCGCTGCCACCCCAGAAAACACCTTCCCACATGCAGCAGTCGTGATCTGGCAGCAC
>JAPPMR010000709.1 GCA_028818995.1 Candidatus Poribacteria bacterium
GTTTGACCTCGCTTCAATCGGGATAACGCTTGCACTCGCAATTGCTATCGGTTATTTCGGAGGTAAGTGGATCGGAGGCAAATTAGGCTACGCAGAAATCGGATCATATATCGGATTTGTACTCGGTGTCGCTGCAGGATTCATGGAAATGTTTCGGTCAATAGCGCGATGGAACAGAAAAATGGAACGCATGGAAAAACAGCGTCGTGAGGCTGCACAACAAGCAAAAGAAGATGAAGGAGAATAACACTTAAAGCAACCGGATCCGCCGTTATTATGACAAAGGAGTCACTCATAATGGGTGCCGTTTTGGAACTTGAAGACCGATTTATCCGCAACACCTATCTCCTGACATTTTGTCTTATCATATCTATCGTTGTGGAAGCATTGTTAAAGGGTGAATCTTCTGCGTTTCCGGGTTTTCTGATTGCAAGTGCTATCGGGTTCAGTCTATTCTGGTCTATTGAATTGATAGCTCGGAAAGTTGTTCTTTCCGATAAAACGGAGCTAACAAAACGCTTACTGGGCATTATCGTTTTTCCGAGGTATACAGTGCTCGGTGTGCTACTTTATTTCCTACTTTATTTTTTGCTCGCTTCAACCGATATCGTATTTGCACTCATAACTTGTGTAACAATTTGCGGCACCTTTTTCGCAGGCAATTGGCTTGCTGAGAAAACAGGTAACATAAAAGAATTAGAGATGTTTACCCTTGCTTCGATCGGGGTAATAATTGTCCTCGCCTTTTGTATCGGTTATTTCATGGGCAGGTGGATCGGAGGGTATTTCGGCAACGCAGAAGTCGGAGGGGCAATCGGGTTAGTTTTCGGTTTTGCTGCTGCCATTGTACAGGGATTTCGAGTGCAAAAACAGCGCCGTGATGCTGCACAACAAGCATAAATACTAAAGAGGATAATCTATTCAGAATCAAAAACGATTCTCCGTTACTTTGACAAAGGAGTCACCTACTTAAATGGGTCCCACACTTGAATTTGGTGACCGGTTTATTCGACAAGTTTACATCTTAACAATTTGCCTCACCGTGGTTATTGGAGGTATATTGTTAGGCTTCAAACGTCCCGCACTCCCAAGTTTTCTTATCGGCAGTGCTATTGGTCTTAGTATGTTCTGGTCAATAGAATTCGTGATACGGAGGTTGATTCGCCCAGGAAAAACCCAGAAAACAAAGTATCTGCTTGGCTTTATCGCTCTCGGTAAATACACAGTACTCGGTGTGCTACTATTTTTCTTGTTTAAAATGAAATGGATGAATATTTACGCATTCGCAGGCGGAATTGTTTTAGTTCAAGCTGCAATCATTATCAAAGCAATCGGTTTAATGATAAATGTTCTTAGAAACAAAGATCCTGATCAACCATAAAAAACCTAACAAGTTTACTTTAAAAGTGGTGAAGTAATCCCAAATTTAATAAACATAAAAAACAAAATATGAAAAAAATATCGTTTATCTTTTTGGTTGTCGGACTCACTTTGGCTACAGGAGTCGGGAGTTTCGCAGCCGACAATGGCCACCGTAGTTTGCTTTCTCCAATTTCAAAGCTTTTACCGGATGAATTGATCCCTGAACCGACTCGATGGCATCAACCGGATCTAATCCCCAACACATACTTTGCTGTTCTCGTCTTAGTACTACTTTTTGTCTTCGCCACCCGGAAGTTGAAACGGATACCTGAAGGGAAAGGACAAACCCTGTTAGAGTTGTTTGTGGGCGGTATCATGGACTTCTTCGGAGGTATTTTAGGCGATCACGGCAAAAAGTATGTTCCATTCGTTGGCTCCTTCTTCATCTTCATTCTCTTCCTGAACTTTCTTGGAATCATTCCGGGGCTTCAACCCCCAACAGCAGATTTGAATACAACGCTTGCCCTCGGCATAACGGCTGTATTAGGCGTTCAAATTATCGCTATTAAAGAGCTTGGGATAGGAGGCTATCTGAAACATTTAGCCGGTGATCCTCCGTTGTTAGGGATTTTGATGTTCCCACTTGAAGTTATTGCGCAGTTATCGCGCGCGGGTTCACTTGCTGTCCGGCTTTTCGGAAATATCTTCGGTGAAAAATCGGTTGTTATTGAACTCACAGCTCTGGGAATTATTTCCATAGGATCATTCTTTCTCCCAATACCAGTTCAGATACCAATGCTGTTCTTCGGGTTGTTTGCTGGCTTTTTGCAGGCATTCGTTTTTACAATCTTAACATCTATCTATATCGTGCTGTTCATAGAACACGACGACGAAGCGCATGAAGCGCATCATTAATTCTTTGGGTCAAGTGTTAACTTGTCCCTATCCGTCCAAGGAGGACATTTCATGATTTATTTAGCAGTGTTAGCGTTCGGCGTAACTTTAGGGTTGCCCATCGCTGTTATTTTTGACTCAACGGCGCAATGAAAGGCAACAAGTACAGCTCTTGAAGGTATTTCGCGTCAACCTGAGTCATCTGGAAAAATTCAAACCGCGATGATTATCGGTTTGGCTCTCATCGAATCGCTTGTTATTTATGCACTTTTAATGTTCTTTATCTTGCAGGCAAAACTTCCCGAAGGCGACATGCTGAGAGGAATGATTGATGCCGATGCAGGAAATGCTCCGGTTGAACAGGTGCAGGAAGATGCCGCTAACGGTAACGGTGTTGAAATGGAAGATGCAGGCGAAAACCAGTAAACGTAACCTCCAACAAATTGGGGCATCCGAAAGATATGCCCCAAAAAGTTGAGGACCTATTAGCGAGTCCAAGAACTCATGAGAAAAAAGATATATACATGTTGTCTTATTTTAATGGGAAGTTTTCTCACCAGTGTATTCGCCGCGGATGCTCCCGCAGAAGGTGGGCTTTTAGGCTTGCTCGGGATTGATCCGAAGACGATCATCATCCAAGTTATCGGTTTCCTTGTTGTACTCTTAGTACTTTGGAAGTTCGTTTTCGGCAAAGTAGGTGGACTTTTAGAGGAACGCCGAACTGAAATCACGACCCAGATAGAGCAATTAAAAACTGACCGAGAAGAATTGGACCGACTCACCGCTGAAACACGACAACGTTTAGGCGATATTGAAAATGAGTCCCAAGCCAAAATCCAAGCCGCGATTGAGCAAGGAAACACAGAACGTCAGCAAATCGTTGCACAAGCGCGGCAAGAGGCTGAAGATGAGATCGCAAGAGCACGTGCTGAGATTCAGCGCGAAAAAGACGAGGCTATCTCTGAACTGCGAGGTGTTGTTGCTGAACTCGCGATTGATGCAGCGGGTAAAATCATCAGTGCGGAACTGACCCCTGAGAGACATCAAAATATTATTGATGCATCTATTAACAGGTTATCAGCAGAATAGTTACCAGTTATCAGTGCTGTAGCACAATCTGTTAGATTGTGCCTGTCTAATATCTTATAGGTAGCAGCATACTGAGTTAACTGAAAACTATTAAAGGTGAAAACGGACAATGAGAGACATTCGGGTTGCAAAACCTTATGCTCGCGCGCTATATGAAGCAGCTGTTGAGCAAGAGGTGCTACCATCTATTACCGCTGATATTGAAAAACTGCGGGAACTAATTGAGCAGTCAGAGGAATTTACACAATTTATTAATTCGCCTCTGCTGACTCCACAAATTAAAAGCGACACGTTTCAGCAACTATTTACCGATGGAATGCATCCGCTGACTCTTAATTTCTTCAAACTTCTCGCATTAAAGCAACGTGAACGTTATCTTGTCGCAATAATGGATGTCTTTTCAGCAATTGTTGATGAAGCTGCTGGCAGGGTTGTCGCAAAAGTAACGACAGCAGTGCCGATTACACAAAATCAAGAGCAACAACTTGTCCAACAGTTAAGCGCATATTCGGGAAAACAGGTGCGGTTGGAAACCGAAACTGATGAACAGATTCAAGGTGGGTTTATTGTGCAATTAGGCGACACCGTTTTTGACGCAAGCATAACGACACAACTCCAAAGATTGAAACAGCAACTCGCAAG
>JAPPMR010000141.1 GCA_028818995.1 Candidatus Poribacteria bacterium
GGCATCTGTCGGGTATGAATGCCATTTAGGTATTCCCCGCCTCGCCAGCGGCGAGGGTGTGGGGGTTGTTGTTCATTGAAATGTGAACATATTTTCGGATTTTACTATAAAAGTAATTTTGTAGTGAATTTAGGTTATTTTTCGATTTATGAATAAAATTCTACTGTTCATTTTAGGAATTATCGTTGTTGTAGTTTGTGTTCTGATTCTTGTTGAAATTTTGAAGGCACTTTTCACTTTTGTAATTTTCGTGTCGTTTTTAATAATTGTCGTGGGTGGTGCATTTTTGATCCTCAGACAAATCTTTAAGAAATAGAGAACACAAACTATGCAGGGGGCAAACCATAACGTATTTTAAAAAGGAGTATTACCATGAAAAAAGATTCTAAATCTTTAATTTTCACTAAGAATTTAGTTGCGATTCTAATAGGGATTGTTCTGATAGTCTGTTCAACAAGTCCAATTTCCGCAGCGAAGCGTAATAAGCAGTATATCGCTAAACAGATTTCCAACTTCAGGGTAGACGGTGATTTTCGTGAATGGGAACGTGCTGAAGCTGTTCCTTTTGATGAGTTAAAAGATGCTGGCGCAGAACTACCTAAAGCAAATGACTTAACCGGTAAAGGGCGCGTCGCCTGGAATGCAAAAGACCCAACACGTGTCTACTTTCTTGTTGAAATTACAGACGATGAACTCCAAGACATCCATCCACATAATAGTAAATGGTGGGAGGATGATAGCGTCGAATTTATGTTCGATTTCGACAACGAAGTGGTAAGGGCTGCGCTTGTGCAGTGGACTCTCGGTGCCAATGGAAAAGATATGTCTGCAGCCGCATCGCCAGACAATACGGAATGGGCACTTTCCAAGAATGGTGATAAATACATCTACGAAGTTGCCATTGACCCGACGAAACCACGCGGCCCAAATCCAGGTAATCCAAATACTGGAAAGAACTTTAAAGCAAAAGATGGATTAACTGTTGGATTTAGTTTTCACATGAATGATTGTGAAAATGGAAAACGTGAACATCAGATCGGATGGATACCCGGTAACGCTTGGGATCCACTCGCTTACGGTGACCTCACTTTTGACAAAGAATTTTTAGATGTGGAACCGTTAGGCAAACTTGCATTAACATGGGCGGCTCTCAAGCAGTAATTTGCTGCCATGCCTAATTTCCAAGGCATATTTTCTCTTGTCTACATGCCTACTTTAATTCCATCCTTCCAATTGAATTACTTGCCGATTGCTGCTCAAACCTGTTGACTTCTGTGATGAATAGAAACCTATAACATGGAAATTTCCGAATGTATAATCTAAATGGAAAAGTTGCTTTAGTGACAGGTGCAGGTGGTAGAAACGGTATCGGACGTGCTATTGCCACGCGCTTGGCAAAAGAGGGTGTGGATGTAGCTGTCAACGATATAGCCGAACATCCTTATGCCGCAGACGATATGGAGTGGCGTGGGTTGCCAGATGTCGTGCGCGAAATTGAAGCGATGGGTCGACGTGCTATTAGTGTTGTTGCAGATGTATCAGATGTAAAGCAGGTCAGCGAAATGGTAGATATAACCGTCGCTTATTTCGGAAAGATTGACATTCTCGTTAACAATGCAGGAACAAAGGCTGGGAAGGATCGTGTGCCTGTCGTTGACCTTGCAGAGGAAGATTGGGACAGGGTACAAAATGTCAACGTGAAAGGTGTGTTCCTCTGCTGCCAAGCGGTGGCACGCCATCTCATCGCACAGGGAACAGGTGGCAAAATTATCAATATATCTTCTGTAACGGGCAAACGAGGTTCGGCACGTTATGCAGCATACAGTGCCTCAAAATTTGCCGTAATCGGTTTTACACAATCTCTTGCCCATGAACTTGCACCGCATCAAGTTAATGTCAACGCTATTTGTCCAAGCCTTGTGGATACCGAACGCGTTGCACATTTAGCTGCTGCTATGATGCCTGCAGATCTCTCTGCTGATGAACAACGCGCAGAGTTTGCCCGTCGCGCTGAGACATCGGTGCCTTTGGGAAGACTCGCTGAAGGTGCTGATGTGGCGAATATGGCAGCATTCCTTGCCTCAGACGAAGCCACTTATTTGACGGGATTGTCTGTCACTGTATCGGGTGGTTTAGTGATGGATTAGTTGTGGGTCAGGTTAAACGCTGTGAAACCTAACAATACTTTTAGCTGAAAAGTCGCGATTCGGAGATCGCTCCTACAGTGAAGAGTCTAAATCCAGAAACCAAAATGCTTGACAAAATCCTGAATACAGTTTAGAATTCACAAAAAATTCGGACTGGAGACAAGAATGAAACTCGCGATATGCAATGAGATGTTTGAAGATTGGAAAATTGAAGATGTATTTACCTATGCTGCTGAGCTCGGATACGATGCGGTTGAAATTGCACCATTTACATTAGCAGACTCGGTTTTGGATATCAGTGAAGCAGAGAGGACGCGCATCCGCAAAGCTGCTAAAGACGCAAAGATAGAAATTGCAGGACTTCACTGGCTACTCGTCTCACCGCCAGGACTCTATATCAACCATCCAGATGTAGAGATTCGGAACGAAACGCGTGACTATTTGCTTGCACTCATTGAACTTTGTGCAGATTTAGATGGACAGATTTTGGTTTTTGGTTCACCGCAGCAACGCAATGTTATGGAACCGCTCAGTTTTGAACAGGCATGGGATTACACACGGAATACGTTTGCAGAAGGGGCAGAACTTGCTGGGGAAAGAGGTGTAGTATTGTGTATGGAGCCGTTGTCAAGCGATCAAACGAACTTTATTTCCCATCCTGATAAAGCGGTTGAAATGGTTAATGCTGTGAATCACCTTAATTTTCAGATGATTTTGGACGTTTGTAGTACCGCAAAAGAGGGGTTGGACATGCCAACGCAGATTCGCAACTGTGCCGAACACGTTGCGCATTTCCATTCCAACGACGACAACGGTTATCTCCCCGGTTCCGGCAATGTGGATTATCCTCCAATCATTGAAGCATTAAAAGAAATTGATTACCAAGGTTATGTCTCAACAGAGGTCTTCGATTTCAAACCCGACCCGAAGACAATCGCAAAACAAAGTATCGAATTTTTGAATTCCTTATTATGATATCTGAATTCCGAAACTGCTATAACGCTTATAACAAACTCAGAACAGAAATGGGGCGTTGGCTTAAACAGAGCATGCTCCTTGACCCGCCCGGTCCGAACAATGGTGGTGAGGATGAAGCGAATTATGCGCTGGCGTGGTTTCCACACTATTTAATCACTGGTGATCCAACTGTTTTGGAACACTTTGATATGCTTAAAGATGCACTTCTCGGTTGGGTGGAACGGGATTGCATGCATGGGTATGAACCGAAGGCGGAAGCACACCACGGAACTGAACCTTTCCTGCTATTTCTGCCACGTTATATCGGGTTAAAACCTGATGATACCGAGGCGATCTCCGTTTTAACAGATGCCGCTGAGCATATCGGGAATTGGGTGCCAGAGATACCTGCCTGGTACGATTATACACGAGATACATTTATCGGCTACAATATCGGCACGCAATATGTTGAAAACGATGAGAAGAATGCTTATGAACTGGCAGAGCACTTTCGTTTTATCCACATTGCCCTCGCAGCATATCACGTTACAGGCGAGAAAAGATATGTTGAGTGGGCATTGCGGTATGGACGAAAACGTGCTGAGAGGCTAATCAGCGCGCCGAATCCGATGCCGCTACTCTGGGATTTGGATGAAAACGGAATTAGTGAGGCAGAAGTCAACGCAAAAAATTTACACCGACTTGTCGCAAGTTCGCATCACATTCCCGGGGATCCATTAGCAGGAATTGAAAACCTACTTGCTTCTGGTGCTATTTATGCCTTAGGCGATCTCTATCTCTTGTCTGGAGAAGAGATTTTCCAAACCGCAGCGAAACGTATCGTTGAACCACTTGTCACATCTCTCAGTGATCCCTATAA
>JAPPMR010000983.1 GCA_028818995.1 Candidatus Poribacteria bacterium
AGGGTATGAAATCAATTTCAATCGGTATTTCTATCAGTACACACCGTTACGCTCACTCATGGAGATTGCTGATGAAATATTGGCATTGGAGCGGAAAAGTGAAGGCTTGCTGAATGAGGTTTTGGAGTTATAAGGAATAAGTTATGATTACCGAACTCAGAGCGCGAAATTTCAAATCATGGCAAGATACTGGGCCGCTACGGTTTTCCCCATTAACCGGGCTTTTCGGCGAGAACAGCTCCGGTAAAACCAGTATCTTGCAGGTTCTGTTGATGCTCCAGCAGACTGTAAAAGGTAATGATTCCAATTTACCACTGAACTTTGGTAAAAGCAATTTTGATACTGTTATTCACCGTCACGATAAAAATCTTAGTTTAGGTTTTTCGGTGTCGTGGAAACTACCTAAGACTATAAAAATTCTTGGTGACTTAGTCAATTCCCTTTCTTTCTCAACCTCCATTCTTGAAAAATATAGAAGTGTGATGGTGGAACGTTTTTGTTATTCAACAAATCATAACGACTTTGAAATAGGTTGGACAGAACGAGGATATAGGTACAGACCTAATGTTATAGATGAAAAGGCAGACGTATACAAATGTTATGGAGTTGTTAGTCCAGTAGGACCTTTAGAAGAATTTAAGCCTCTTAGCGAAGAATTTGAAGACCTATTCTCTCGAATCCGTCATCTCGGTCCACTCCGCGAGTATCCTCAACACAGTTATACTTGGGAGGGTGACTATCCACAAGATGTCGGGTTATATGGGGAAAAGATGATCCCCGCACTGCTTTCGAGTCGTATACGTCAGCGACGCATTGAAGTCCAGATTTTGAAATGGTTACAAAGGTTAGACCTGATTGACTCCTTTAACATTCCTCCAGTCACCGATGAGGGGAAGAATTATGAATGTCTTGTCAAACAATATAAAGACGGACCAGAAGTGCCACTGACTGATGTTGGTTTTGGTGTTTCACAAGTCCTGCCTGTGTTAACCCAGTGCTTTTGCGTTCCTGAAAATTCTATACTTATTCTTGAACAGCCTGAAGCGCACCTGCATCCGAAAGTACAATCAGATTTAGCAGATGTTCTCATTGATGTGGTGAAAAATCGGAACGTACAGATTATTCTTGAGAGCCACAGCGCGCTTCTGCTTCATCGTCTGCAACGCCGCATCGCTGAGGAACAGATTGCAGCAGATGACACAGCCCTCTATTTCTGCCAAATTAACGATGGGACATCCGAAATTGAACAACTTGACGTTGATGAATACGGCAACATACTAAATTGGCCTCAAGACTTCTTTGGCGATGACATAGGCGATTTGGTGGAAAAAACGAAAGTTGAAATGCAGCGGCGGAAAGTGATGGAATAATGGCGGTGATTGTAGATACAAATGTCGCAGTGGTCGCCAACGGTCAATCACCACAGGCTTCTTCTAATTGTGTAGACACCTGTATCAATCGGCTTGAAGGGATTATCCGTGGCGAGGAGAAATTGGTTCTTGATGATATGTGGACAATCCTCGGCGAGTACATACGAAACCTACGATCCAGTGGAGAACCCGGTGCTGGTGATAGGTTTCTCTTATGGCTTTTGAGAAACAAAGATACATAGTGCGACTTGGTTTCGATTACGCCTGTCAATGGTACAAAGAATGAGTTTGAGGAGTTTCCCGACGATCCGGCATTAGATGGTTTCGATCCAGATGACCAGAAATTTATAGCGGTTGCAGTTGCCCACCCAGAAAAACCGCCTATCCTGCAAGCGGTAGATAGTCAGTGGTGGGATTTCCGCGACGCATTCCGGCAAAATGGCGTGACCGTTGCGTTTATTTGCAAGGATGATATTCAGCGATTGCATGGTAGCACTGGATCGGAAAAGTGAAGGCTTGCTGAATGAAGTATTGGGTTATGAAGTCTCTGGTATAATGAAGGGATCAGAGTAGATCGGGATTTATAGTTTACTCGGAAAAGTTAAGAATGTGGTACAATACCTCATGGTGAAAAATTTTTAATCTTAATCAACGTCTAAAATTATCAATATAGAGAGGATTTCGTTATGAAAGACAAAAAATCTGTAAAGTCCAGCAAACCTACTTCTCAACAGAAAAAGCATAAAAAGCGTAGAAAGAGTAGTAAGTGGGGTGCACCCATGGTCACCACTGGTGGCAAAGGAACACCCTATACTTATCCTACCGGCAATTCTAATGATTATTAGATGAACCTAACCAAATTGTACTGTCATCGGAAATTTAGACAGTGGTCCTAATTTTCGATGGCAGTACAGACATACAGTCAAATTGGAAAAAAATAATGATTGTTACAGATAAATCTTACATAAAAACACCGCCTGATGACACAGAACTTATACACTACTTGAATATATACCAATTACTATCAATGCTACATAATAAACAAATAATGTTTATTCCAGTTGCTTTCTATAGAGATGTATTGGAATCTGATTTGTCATTACCTTCATTAAGAGAGGTAAAGAAACACCTATTGTGGGAAGATAACACTCCTGTAAAAAAAGACGAAAATTTTACACGCATCAAGGAAATAGTTACATACGAGGGAGATGATGAAACAAAACAATTTCATCGTAAACACTATTTGGATGAGTTTTGGAGAATACACTCTTTTGAACATTTAATTTATAGTTTTTCAAGACACTTTATGTTTACACATTGTTGGAGTATTTCTAATACTGAGAGTATATTAATGTGGGATAGATACAGGCACCAAGATTCAGCTATAGCAATAAGAACAACAGTAGGAAATGTAAAAGATGCGTTTAGTGAGTCGCAAGAAGAATTATATATAGGTAAAATAAAATATAGAAATTACGAAAAAGAGCATATAACAGGATTTCAAGGGTTTTCTGACAAAAATCTTTCAGACCCGAATATTATAGAGGAACTTTTTTACCAACCAATATTTCACAAGCAAGATTTGTATGAGACTGAAGACGAAGTGCGAATAGTAATATCTTACAAATATGCAACAGAATCAATAATCGGTAAAACATATTTAACGGATATTCCGTTTTTTGACCATAGCTGGGGATTTCATGGAAATCCTGAACCCAGAATGGGCGGATTTCGTAGAGATGGAACAGAAATGTTTATAACCGATTCTACAAACGAGAATGAAAAATATCGTTGGGTGCGATCAACCTTCCCTGTGAATATTAAGATAGACAAGTTAATAGATCAAATAATACTTTCGCCCTATACAGCTCCATACGCGTTATCTCTTATGAAAGATTTAGTAAAAAAATATTCTATTGATCCAGATAAGGTCAATTACTCATTAATACAATTACAGTAATAAGGTAAAACATACGTACCTACAAATACAAAAGCCTGGAATCATCAAAAAGGTATTGGAATTATGAAGCGTTATCCTGAATATAAAGAGAGCAGCGTGGAGTGGGTTGGGGAAATACCAAGGCATTGGAGAATTGTCAGAGGTAAATTTCTATTAAAGAATCAAAAAGAGATAAACTCTGATTTACAATGTAACAATCTACTTTCGCTTACTCTAAACGGTGTTTTGAGAAAGGATATGAATTCAGCAGAAGGACTTAGACCAAGTGATTATAAAACTTATCAGGTCTTCTATCCAGATAATCTCGTGTTTAAGTTAATTGATTTGGAGAACATTCAGACGAGTCGAGTTGGTATTGTTCCTGAAAAAGGTGTTATGAGTCCTGTTTATATTAGACTTGAAAGTAACAGTGATTTACATGAAAGGTATTATTTCTATCAATACTATGATTTATACAAGAAGCACATTTACAATTTCTTAGGAAAAGGTGTCCGTTCTTCTCTTAGTCCATCAAATTTATTAGAAATACCTTTGGCTTTTCCGCCACCCTCTGAACAAACCCAAATCGCCAACTTCCTTGACCGCAAAACCGAACAGATTGACGAACTCATCCGCATCAAAGAAAGACGGATAGAACTGCTGCAGGAACA
>JAPPMR010000989.1 GCA_028818995.1 Candidatus Poribacteria bacterium
ATTCGGAGATCGAAATCAACGGTATGAATGCCATTTAGGCATTCACCGCCTACAGGATTTTGAAATCGGGCTTTCAAGGAACTACAACTATTTATGAGATAGGTTGTACTATAGTGTTTAGGATCGTTTTGTTTTTCTAACTGATATTATACCCTTGTTATAGGTGATAGTCAGAAGTTTTTGTTGTTGCCGGACAATAGATATCCAATATATTTCCAATAAGTTTGTTGAAAAAATTGGGTTGACGCGTTTTTTGAGTTGCGATTGAATGCGTATTTTGTTTTCCGCATCTCTGAGGATGGTGAGTTTTGGTAAGGAAGAAATCATGGGAGAATTGAATGGCTCTGGAATTTGTCATAGAAATCCTCGTCTAAAATACAATTGGAATTAAAACCGAAATATGATACGCTAAACAAAATCGAAAAAATCCCGACTAAAAGGCACTTCAGATGCAGAACAGAGATGTGTTCATATTCGCAGTTTTACTATTGTTGAGCATAATATTTGTCTGGAATGGATATACCGCTGAAATTCAGTTTGTTGATGTTACCGAAGCAGCAGGTATTCACTTCAAACATGCTGGTGGTATTGATCTACGTGTGGTGCCTGCATTGGTTGGTTCCGGTGCTGCATGGCGAGATTATGATAATAACGGCACGCTTGATCTATACATTGTCAACAGCACCGCGGTAAGACCGGAACCAGAAACAATCCTTCCCAAAAACGTGCTTTACCGAAACAATGGCGATGGCACATTTACAGATGTGACAGAAACCGCGGGTGTTGGGGACACAGGTTGGGGCATGGGATGTGCGTTTGCTGATTACGACAATGATGGTGATGCTGATCTTTACGTTACAAACTATAAAGCAAATGTTTTCTATTTAAACAGAGGGGATGGAACGTTCAAACGTTTCACATCGGGTGCGGGAGGAATTGGGCATACAGGGTTTGGGTCAGGTATTGCGTGGGGTGATTACGATGCCGATGGCTACCTTGAGCTCTACGTAGGCAACTATATTGAATATACCAAAGTTCCACAAGGGGATGAGGTCTTCTTTCCTTACGACTTTTTTGGACAGGCAAACATCCTCTATTTGAACAAAGGCGATGGGGGTTTCGCTGATGTCACTGATGCCTCTAAGGTCAACGGTGGATTCCACTTAACACTCGGTGTTGCCGCGGCAGACTATGACGCTGATGGAGACTTGGACATTTATCTTGCTAACGATACAGACCAAAACATACTCTATCGAAACGATGGAGAAATGACGTTTATGAATACGAACCAACCCGATGCGAGAAGTCGTACAGGAGACATTCGCAGCGGGATGGGTATTGCTTGGGGAGATTACGACAACGACGGTGCGTTAGATATCTTTGTTACAAATTGGCTTGATGAAAATAATGTGCTTTACCGAAATAATGGGGATGGGACTTTCACGGATGTCTCAGCGCAAAGTGGCGTTTTCGAGTCAGGACTTAGGAAGACATGCTGGGGAACAGTGTTCTTTGATATGGATAACGACACAGACCTTGACCTATTCTTTTCTGCAGGACATATTGATCCCGCATCGTGGGAACCCCACGGTCAACCAGATGTTTTACTACGTAACAACGGAGATGGCACTTTCACAGACATATCTGAACAGGCAGGACTCCGACAATTTGAATCACCGGGAGTTGGTAGAGGTGTTGCTGCTGCAGACTATGATGCAGACGGAGATTTAGATCTGCTTGTTGTTAACAGCGGAGAAAAACCAAGACTACTTCGTAATGATGGCGGAAATCGGCAAAATTGGATACATATCCGTACTGTCGGTGTAAAGAGCAATCGTGATGGGATTGGTGCGCGCGTCAAAGTTATTACTGGTGATATCCACCAGATTCGTGAAGTTGCCGCTGGCAGTAGTTACTTATCGCAGAACAGTCCTGAAGTAGAATTTGGACTCGCAAACTATAACAAGGTTGATAAAATTATTATTCAGTGGCCCAGTGGTATCGTTCAAACTTTGAATAATATCGATGTGAATCAAAGATTGGTTGTAACGGAAAAGATTGAATGAGGTACGTATTGAAATTATTTTATCCTTTTTAAGGTGGTTGTAAATTAAAATTTAAATGATTGACTTTTTTTATGGAATTTTGTATGATTTCTCTGTGAATAACGTTAATTCAGTAAAGAGAGAATTTCTCTTTGATTGGATTCTGATATGTTGTATGGAAAATCTTTGTTATGGAGGAAATAATGCAACGAAAATTATTTTTGATACTCCTATGTGTCGTATTTGTAGCAGGACTTGTCCTTGATGGGATGCCTGCGAAAAAAGAGATACGGGTCTGGGGCGGTAAGAATGTTGATTTTACCGATTCTGACGGTCGCGTCTGGCACGGTGGACAGCTGGAAAAACAGGACTGGGGTGGTTGGATTGAAAAACTGCCACGGACAGCAGAGGTGCGAAACCTTACTGCTGATGCTAAAAAACTCGCGAAGAAAGAAGGTTATGATGAAGACCTCTTCTATGCTGTGAGTTGGGCAGCGTTTCCTGATGTTGTCAAGGTCGATTTAAAAACGGGTAAAGGCATTTTTGATGTAACCTATCTTGTTGGTGAACATTGGTCTCCAAACAACCGTGGCTTTGATATTATCATTGAAGAGGAAACTGTGGAACCGCTTTATGTAACACCGGGCAAAGATGAGATTGACATTAAACGGTATGAAGGCATTGAGGTTAAGGATACAGTGATGAGTCTTGTATTTGCTGGTAATGCGAAGACTGGCAAAGGCGATCTCAACGCGATGTTCAGTGGAATAGAAGTAGTTCCCTCACAATTGGCGGTTGATCCGAAACAAAAAGTAACCACAACATGGGGTGCTCTTAAAGGGCAACGACAAAACTAACACCGAATTTTCTGACTTGTAGTGCGGGGTCTCTGTACCCCGCAATGCTGACTGAATCAGACAAACCCAAATCAAGTTGATTTGGTATAATATAACGGAGGTAAATATGAAATTACTGAGTATTTTAACGTTAACAGTTTTTCTCGCGGTTTTCGCGGTGCCATGTCTGCTATCTGCAGATGAATATCGTGTATGGGGCGGTAAGACAGATGATTACACCGATTCCAAAGGTCGTGTGTGGCGCGGTGCGCAACAGACCGACCAAGCATGGGGTGGATGGATTGAAGCTGCGCCGCGTACTGCTGAAGTCAAAGAATTGACAGCTGATGCACAAGCACAAGCGAAAGAGGCTGGCTACGATGTTGAACTCTTTTACGCTGTGAGTTGGGCAGCATTCCCTGCTACCGTTAAGTATCAGTTTAAAACCGGCAACGGTTCATTTGATGTAACCTATCTCGTTGGTGAACACTGGTCTCCGAACAACCGTGGCTTTGATATTATTATTGAAGAAGAGGTTGTTGAACCACTCTATGTAACCCCTGGTCGTCATGAAATTGACATCAAGATGTATGAAGCCATTGAAGTTACTGATGGGACGCTTGATTTCAACTTTGCTGGTAATAGGGATACAGGTAAAGGTGACCTTAACGCAATGTTCAGCGCTTTGGAAGCAGTGAAGGCTGCTGGTACAGCTGTAGATGCCAAAGCTAAGTTGACAACGACATGGGGCGCGTTGAAAAACAATCGTGAATAAATAATTGAATTCATATTCAAGAAAAAGCCCGCTGTGCTTTCAGTGCCGCGGGCTTTTTTGTGTGTAGATAGGGACAAGACTTTCTTATAGTCTATTAACTTGATCTCACTTAATAGGTGTGCTTTTATGAAGTTTAAAATATAATACGATCAAGTCGGTCTCCCGTCGAGACCGGTAGGTGTGAATTTAAGAATTTTGATTTGTATTATGCGGTATCTTTAGTCCCGTAGGGACGCAATGTTTATAGAAAAATGTTGTTCCTCCTTTCTTGAGTTCCGTAGGAACGGCATAGAAAGATGTACATATCGTCCCTACCAAATCAA
>JAPPMR010000654.1:0-803 GCA_028818995.1 Candidatus Poribacteria bacterium
GTGCTGGATGGTCGAGTTTTGCCGTAGTCGGCAATTCTGCGATCACACAGGAACAGGAAGGCGAATGGGAAAAGGTCGTCTGTTATGACTTTCTCACCGGCAAGGAAAAGTGGACACATAGAGATAAGGCAAGGTATTATACATCACTTGGTCAACTCGGTCCACGTGCAACACCAACTATTGATGGCGACCGTGTCTATACTGTTGGTGGCACAGGTATTCTCAACTGTTTGGATTTTGAAACAGGTAAACAGATTTGGTCTACGAATATCTTTGAAGAAAACGGTGCAAAAGCCCCGCCATGGGGTGTAAGTATTTCGCCACTTGTTTATGATGAACTTGTTATCGTGAGTGCTGGTGGTGCAGTGGCGTATGACAAAGCGACAGGCGATATTGCATGGACAGGACATAGACATCGTAGCGGATACAGTTCACCCGTTCTGCTAACCTTGGCAGGTACTGAGCAGGTTGTGTTATTTAACAACGGTCTTGTCACATCTCATGAACCTACTACTGGCGAACTGCTATGGAAACAGCCGTGGCCAGCCGTAGAATGCGCTGCACAACCGACACCCCTTCCCGGAGATAAGCTTCTCGTCTCCACCGCTTACGGTGTCGGTGCTAAATTATTTCAAATCTCAACAGGTAACCCGTCACAAGATTTCAACGTTAAACTGTTATGGGAAAGTATCCGATTCAAAGCCAAATTCACGACGATAATTTATCACGAAGGCTATTTATACGGGCTTGATGACGGAATCTTTGCATGTATAGATCCGTCTGATGGGACCCGCCAATGGAAG
>JAPPMR010000654.1:813-3968 GCA_028818995.1 Candidatus Poribacteria bacterium
TATGGGCACGGACAGACACTCTTAATCTCAGATGTGCTGTTAGTGCTTACTGAATATGGTGAGATTGTTCTTTTAGAACCGAATCCTGAAGTGCATAAAGAACTTGCGCGATTCCCTGCGTTAGATGGGCAGACATGGAACAACCCAACACTCGTTGGTAATTACCTGCTTGTTCGTAACAGTCGAGAAGCAGCTTGTTACCGGTTGCCAACTGAATAAACGGCATCCGCGTTACAGCATCACCGCAATTTTCATAAGCTATTATACCCCACATTTATCGGGGACATTTTACATAAAAAGAGGAAGACAAATTACTGATGAAAACTTATGTTTACAATCTTATTGGATTATTGGTTTGCTGCGGACTCATCGTCTTACTCTGCGGAACCACAGCAATTCATGCTGCTTATGATTCTTCAATTGATTCCCCACTTGAACAAACTATAGATTCCCTTGTAAAACAGTTCCGTCCCAGAAAAGGATTGACATATTCTGACCGGACCAGTTTTGTCGTTTACGATATTTCAAGAAATAAAAAATTAGTTTCTATCAACGAGGACAGGCAGATGATGGCTGCCTCGTTAATAAAAAACTTTGTTATGCTTGCGTATTATCACGAAGTAAAGCAGGGACGACTGAAACATACTGATACAAATCGTACTCATTTGAAAAATATGATTAAGGTGAGTTCAAACCGTTCTACTAACCATTTTATTAGGTTGATCGGCGGACCGAGAACTGTGAATCGTCGATTAAAAGCCAACTACCCATACTTCAAGCAAACTGAAATTGTTGAATATATTCCTGCAAACGGACGGACCTATCGCAACAAGACCAGTGCGCATGATCTGAATAAATTCTATGTACAGCTGTGGCACGAAAATCTTCCGTACTCGAAAAGCATGAAGTATTACCTTGGACTTCCGAACGGAGATTACATCTACAAAAAGACCCGCATTCCTACATCTGTCAAGGTTTTGAATAAAACAGGAACTGTCTATGGACTGGTAGGAGATAGTGGGATTATCGTGATGCGTGATCCGAAGGGAAAACTTCGTCCTTATGTCTTTACCGGATTGATTGAAGATCGAAGCAAACCTTATGGAAGACGGCGTATCTCCTTTGGTGCTTGGGTTAATCAACGTGCAAATGTGCTACGCAGGGTTTCAGAAAAAGCTTACGGTTACATTTACAAAAGTTACGGTGGACGGTGGTAATTTATGGTGAATTATAAAAATAAATGGACACCTTCCCCCTCTGCTGGCGAGGTTTCCTAACCTCGCTGGAATAGAGTGTACAAGTAATTCTAAAATCTACCATTTAAGGCAATCCCATGGCATCCGTTGTTAACATCGGTAGACGAATCGAACTCGTGCCGATTGATACGCATTTCAAGGATATTACCATAGCACTTTACCGCCAACAACAAGGTGAGCGCGCCGTTTTCCGAGTGCATACCTACAGTCGTGTTGAAGGTGCTGCAACACGGATTGAAAACGTTGTGCAATCTATGAAAATATTAGGTGGGATGCAGGAAACTTCAGACGGGATGCTCTATTTCCCTTGTGGTGAAAGACATGAATTTGCGTGTCGACGTGTATTTTTAGAGGCATGCAAACTCCCCCAAAACACATCAGCCGAACCACGTCCTTTGAATACATTGGATAAAAAATCTAAACTAACTATTACTGTTGACTCTGTGGGAAACGGTATCTACCGTGTTAAATCAAATGGAGAAGGTCGTCCTGCTGCACGTCGAGTTTCTGCGATTGCTGGCGGTTTAATAAAATTGGGTGAAATGGAAGCCGTGGGCGATGAAGGCGATTCTGTCGCTTTTGCATGCGGACATTCGCACGATGCGCTTGTTGGTCTGTTGTTAGTGCGTGCGCCAAACGTCCGAGTCATCATGCGTGAAGAGGAAGCAACTGCTTCGCGTGGTGTGTTATCTGCACCAAGTCAACAGACATGAGGAAATTCTTAATGCATAATGAAAATATCCAAGTCGTTAAACCGATGAACGGGCGTGAACGTGTGCTCGCTGCCCTCCGCAATGAACCCACTGACCGCACCCCTATTTGTAATCCTACCTCTGTTGCCACCGTTGAATTGATGGATCTGGTTGACGCACCCTTCCCACAAGCAAATCGTGAACCAGAACTCATGGCGAGACTCGCTGCTACTGGCTATACCGAACTCGGTTTTGACACGATTATGCCGGTGTTCACGATTATCCAAGAATCAAGTGCACTCGGTTGCAAAATCCAGTGGGAACAGAAGGATAACTGGCCGACCGTCAAGATGCGTGAACCGATTTGGGAAGATGTTGACGACATCACCATCCCTAACAACTTCCTAACACATCCTGATACGCAATGCGTACTTGAAGCGATTAAAATCCTAAAGAAAGAATATGGCGATGAAGTCGCAGTGATCGGCAAAACGATGGGACCTTGGTCGCTTGGGTATCACTGCTTCGGCGTAGAACCTTTTCTATTGCTGTCGCTTGATGATCCCGGGAAAACGAAACTCGCGTTGGACAGAATGAAGGAAGCGACTGTGCAGTTCGGTATTGCACAAATTGAAGCAGGCGCGGATGCCCTCACACTCCCCGACCACGCAACGGGGGACCTCGTTAGCGGTGAATACTACCAACGTTATCTCCGAGATTTGCACATTGAATTCGTGGAACGGATTCCGATCCCGCTGATCCTACATATCTGTGGACGCACTGTGGATCGGATGGAGTATATCGCGCAAACTGGCATGGCTGCCTTCCACTACGACTCCAAAAATGAACCCAAAGAATCAATGGACATTGTTCAGGAACGAATCGCGCTGGTTGGCAATATCAACAATCCTGAAACGCTCTTTGCCAAAGAACCGGAAGCCGTTAATGCAGAAGTCGTCAAAAACCTTGAGGCAGGTGTACCGTTAATCGGTCCAGAATGTGCTATCCCACTCCAAACGACAATCGAAAACCTCCAGGAAATTCCGAAAGCGGTGCAGGAATGGCATAAGGGACATTCTCACAGTTAAGTTCATATCGTAGGTTGGGTTGAGGAACGAAATTCAACATGGTACGCTTTCATATACTTGAATTGTTGGGTTTCACCTGCGGTTCAACCCATAAATCAACGGTATGAATGCCATTAGGC
>JAPPMR010000915.1 GCA_028818995.1 Candidatus Poribacteria bacterium
AACGGCATATTTATTGTTGATGTGCTTCGAAACATATCGTCCCTACGGGACTAAGAGATGAGTTGCCCGCGCTGCTATAAACATTGCGTCCCTACGGGACTGAAGATCACTTAAAATGTTCTGAATATGCATAATTAAAAATTACCGAATTAAAAAATTAATCTTCATCAAAAACGCGCCTACTGTTAAAGGACACGTCTACAGACGAATGTCCATATATTTTCATATTTCACTATTATTTTTCTTCTGAATTATTAAATTTCAGGTCTTTAAAAGGATTCCCTTCTGAATCAGTAATTCGCAGATAGAATCCCCATGGTAACGTTTCGTTGCAAACCTTTACAAGGATGGTATTTTTTCCAGCCATGAGTGTTGCGGGAATAGATCGGCGATCAATTACAGCACCGCGATTTCTTCTATGTGCGTACATTTTCTTGCCGTTTAACCATATTTTACCTTGATCATCGCTATCAAATAGGAATTGTGCTTTTCGTTCATCAGGTGAAATAATAGTTGTCAAGGCATATCCAGTATGCCAATTATCATCTGCACCGAAATCGATAAAACCATCATAGGTATCATCAGCAATCTTCTGCCAACTTACCTTTCCGTTTATTCCATCGTATTTTGTAGTAGTGTCAAACTGTTTTTCGTTTTCTGGGATATAAGTTGTATTGTAGCCGACTCCCTTAGTATTGTCAAATGGTCCTAAAAACAGCCAAGCACTTTCAGGTATAAACCCAGTTTTGTCAATATAGGTTTTCGCTATTTCAGTTAAACCGTGTTCACGACAGAATTTAGCCAGAGCTAAGTTGGTTTTCAGTTCATTTGTTGAATTATCGGAGATGGCACTTACCAATTGCGCCACCATTTCAGTAAGACGTTCTTTGTCTTGTGCGTTTTTACCAAATGCGGAGATACGCGACAATAACTGGTTTTCCATATCTTTTGGCTTTATGGTGTTAAGGTTACTCTTTAACTGTTCCAGAGCCTCATCATACTGTTCATTTGCCAGATGTGCCATTCCAAGTGTTAACCCGTATTTTGGATTATCTCCAGTTTTTATAGCACGTTGCGCATAATCTAACGCCACATCTGGATATATATTTAGGTTTAGTAGCTGCTCAGCAAGTGTATTAAAGTCTCTATGATATTGTCGTGTATTCACCTGTTTCTGGCGAATCTCCAACCATTGAGAGCGGACAAGTTCTGACTTTTCAGTGTTCCCGACGTTTTTATATGCATCTGCTAACAACTCATGTAGTGTGGAACTTGTTGGCATTTTGGGTTTCAATTCTTCAAGAACAGCAATTCCTTTTTCCTGTTGCTTTTGCGAATCATAAAGTGACCAGATTGCACTGATGACCCTATTGTGTTCGTACTCATTAAGTTGTGCATCTAAAGCACTCCGATAAACTGCTGCTGCTTTTTCTAATTCTGTTCCTTGTGTGTAGATTTGTCCCAAATTTTCGTAAAGTTCATAAGTATTCGGTTCAAGTTTAATGGCTTTTTGATATGCAGCAGTGACCTTTGCTAATCGTTCTGCACCATGTGTTTCACGCGACCTTTGGTAGAGGTCGCCAATAGTTTTGTGCCATTCCGAATTGTCAGGTTGGAGTTCAGTAAGTTTTTCATATTGCTTTATTGCCTCGTCAACTTGATCGCTGGATTCATAACTTTTGGCAAGAGAAAGGCGGACATCTGGATCGTCAGGATTTTCTTCTGCCATTTTTACCAATTTTGGAATTCGTGTTTCGTGAAGATTGCCTTCTCTGTAGGCGCGTTGGATAGCCTTTTCCGCTTCTTTTCGTTTCCAATCACTTCTGGTTATGTTTGCCAGCTGTTGATAAGCGTTTGCAGCTTCTTCATACTGTTTTGTCTCGAAATAGCACCTTCCAAGCAGTCCATAAGCACCGTCTTTGAAAATATCGCCGCCAGAGCCTTTGGTAACTGCTTGTTCAGCATATTTTACTGCTTGATCAGGCATTTCACCTTCAAGACAAATAATTGCAAGTGCAACATGGACTAACATATCATTTCTATAGTTGCTTGAAGAGAACGCAGCCTCACCTCGATTAAGAAATTGTTTCGCCAATTCTGGTTGTCCGGTTTTATTGAGTGCAGCAGCGGCATAATAATAACTGCGGATATTATTGGGTTGTACTTCACTGAGAGTTTGAGATATCTCAGCAGCTTTTTTATGGTTGTGTGTGTTACGATAAATATCACCAAGAACTTGAAGGACAGCAATATCTTTTGGCTTTGACTTGAGCCGTTCTTCAAAAAAGGATTGCAACTTATCAAGTTTTCCTTGGTCTTGATATGTCTTAATGAGATCATCTCGGATACTATCGTTTCCGAATCTGATTGCCGTAATAGACATACCACTACTTCTGATTGACTTACCGCCCAATGAAATTGAATTTGGGTTATATGCAGTTTCAAATAGTTCTAATACTAATTTATCCTCACCGAGTTTGGCATATTCCTCCATAAGCTGCAATGAGATATTGCGCCGCTCATGGTCTTGGGTTGCTAAGGTGAGTGCTTTCTGATAAGCAGTAATTGCTTTTTGCGATTCACCTTTATCTTTGTATTGTTTAGCAATTTCGGTTTGCATTTTAAGCGTAAGCATGCCTTTTTCCTCTGCATCCTTCAGCATTTCTTCAAGTTTTCCTTGGCGACGATAGAGGTCCATTAGTTGCCGTTCAAAATGCTCCTTATCCCAATCTCGTTCCGCGAATTTAATTGCTTCCTTGTATGTTTCTTCAGCAGCGTCGAATTCATTTTTTTGTGTGTAAAGCCGCGCTAAATTCTCATAAATTTGTCTGTCCCCAGGCTTAAGTTCAATTGACTTTTTATAGGCAGCGATGGCTTTTTCAACCTGTCCATCTGAGGAATAGAGTCTTGCGATACGTGCGTGATGGGCACTATTCTGTGGTTCTGCTGTCAGGTAATTCTGCGCAAGTTTCAGTGCTTCACTAATTTTGCCTGATGCACGATATGCATTGATGATACCATCCTGATACCGTGAGTTTTCAGGATCGGCTTTGAGTAACGCCTCCCAAGTTTTAAGCGCTTTATCGTGTTGTCTTTCGCGGGAATAGAGGCTTGCAAGTTGTGAGCGCGATTCAAAGTCTTCGGGCATCTGTTTAACTATTTGCTCGTAAATTTGTATCGCCTCTTTTATTTTATTGTTTCTTGTATGCTGTTGTGCCAATGCTTTTTGCGAACCGATATTCATGTTCTGTGTTTTTTGAGGTGATTGAGTCGTTGCAGTTAATCCTCGCTGCATCTGTTTTATCATCATGAGCTGCCGTTGCGCCTGTTCACGACTGCTTTGGTTTGCTGAAAGATTATTGCTGATGTCGGTGAATAGTGCCGCAGCATCGTCCCACATAGCATATTGCATGAATGTTTGTGCAAGACGTTCTTTTTCCCAATAACCGTGTGTGCCACCTCCCGACATGAGAATCGCGCCCATCTTCCTGAATGTGTCTTGTCCTTTGGTTTTTTCGCCTTTTTGCATATAGGCAGTTCCAAGTTTCCTGTAACTTTCGGTAAGTCCCCATGAATTCTGAGGATTAACTTTCTCTGTGGCGATTTCAAGCACATGTATTTCGCGGTCTTTATCTCCCGCACTTTTATATGCCTCCGCAAGAAGGTTTGCCCATTCCAGATTTGCTATCAAAAGTGTATTCTTAAAAAGTTGTTCCACAAGAGGATCTGAACCTTCTAAATCATTTAAACCGATCTTTATCAACGCAACGGGGAAGATTAGTAAAGGGTCATTGGGTTTCTCAGCAAGTTTTACTTCATATTCAGTTGCCAATTCTTTTAGTTTTCCCGATTTCTTATAGAGTTCTATTAGTTTTAAGATGAACTCTACCTGGGCGAAGGGTTGTGTGGCATTAAGTAGATGCGTATTTTCCATACTTTCACGTAAAAGCTGCATTGCTTTTTCTG
>JAPPMR010000801.1 GCA_028818995.1 Candidatus Poribacteria bacterium
GTAGGTGGGGTGCGCGTTGATCCGAAAATCGGTGAGGCAGGAGACATTGACACAGCGATCATAACATTACGCTTTCAAGACGGAGTGCTTGCTACCATTGATAACAGTAGAGAGGCTGTCTATGGCTATGACCAGCGAGTAGAAGTTTTCGGTTCAAAGGGAATGGTTGCAGCTGGGAATCCGCTGACAGATACTGTAACTTTCAGTGGGAGTGAGGGGAGTCGTACCGCATCGCCACCGGACTTTTTTGTGGAACGTTATAAGGCGGCGTACTTGTCAGAATTGCAAGCGTTTATTCAGTGTATTCAGAAAGAGACGCAACCGTTAGTTACAGGTGAAGATGGTCGCGCGCCTATTGTAATGGGATATGCTGCATTAAAATCGTTGCGTGAAAATCGTCCTATTCTATTGTCAGAAATCTTGTAATTATACCCAAAAAGACTAATCGTGACCACCAACTTCGCCAACCTCAATTTCAATCTCATCACGATTCCGAATCCGCTCTACAAGTCCGTCACGTATATCCACAATGCGATCCGAAACATCAAGCATTTTTAGGTCGTGTGTCGCAGAGATTACGGTGACTCCCTGCTCTGTATTCAGTTGTTTGATGAGGTCAATAATCTCGCGCCCCGTAATCGTATCAAGGTTCGCTGTGGGTTCGTCAGCAAGAACAATACTGGGGTCATTCGCGAGTGCTCTGGCAATAGCAACGCGTTGGCGTTGACCACCAGAGAGTTCATCGGGGAGATGATACATTCTATCGCCTAAACCCACTTTATCCAGCAGTTTTTCCGCCTTTTCATTCCGCTGTTTTTCGGGGATGCCAGCAAAAATCATCGGCAAGGTGACATTGCCGTGTGCCGTGCGCACATTCAACAAGTTGTAACTCTGAAAGATATAACCGACGCGGTGACACCGAAAAGCCGCAATCTGCCGTTGTGATAGGTTTGACATATTTTGCCCATCAATGTAGACCTCTCCCTCAGTTGGTCGGTCAAGCGCGCCGATCATGTTAAAGAGGGTTGATTTTCCTGAGCCAGAAGGTCCCATCAATGAGATATATTCTCCGCGTTGAATTTCAATATTGATACCGTCCAAAGCTCGCAGAACGTTTGAACCCATTCGGTATTCTTTGACAACATCTTCAGTTTTTACAACAATGTCAGGCATAATAGTCCTTCTTACTGATAGCGTTTTATTGGTTAAACTTCAGTCCGCATTGCCTCAGCAGGTGGCAATTTTGCTGCACGCCATGCAGGAAACGATGACCCGATAACCGCCAATACCATTCCAAGCACACATCCAAATAGAATTAGCAAAAGCACACCGAGTTGAAATGGTCCGTTTTCTGGACTCGCAGGCAACAACGGAAAATAGAAGAACAGGTCAAGTCCATAGTTTTTCAATCCTAAAACAACAGCACCCAGCAAACCGATGAGTGCCCCAATGAGTGCCCCCGCAAACCCCTGGAAACCTGACTCCAATAGAAATAGCCGCACGACAAACCCATCTAATGCTCCAAGACATTTCATTGTCCCGATTTCACGGAACCGCTCAGTCACTGCCATCAGCATAGAGTTTGCAATGCCGACAACACAAACAATCAAGGACATAATAATAAGCCATATATCCTTGGTTGAAATGCCTTGTTCCGCTGCTTCGTCTATATTGGCAATTTCGGAACTTCGTCCGCTTTCCTGAAGTGCAAATTCTATTTCGTTGTTTGTCCAAACAGAAACGAGAAATGCGATACCGAGCGTAATTCCTGCTGTCGTGATAATGGACCGACCAAAACGGATTTTTAGGCTTTGGAAACTTATCCGTAGCGATTCTAAAAATGGTAGATCAATTTGTTCCTCAATAGGTGCTCGCTGATTCAATTTTTTCTCCTAAGTCTTTGTTTATAGGAGTATTATACCAAATATTCAGTTTTTGGTCAAGTTTTGTTGAAATTTGTATGAAGCATTCTCTTGTAGGAGCGAGTTCCTACAGGAAGACAATGCCCTTAAAATTTATGACAAGCGATTTATAAGCGAGGCACTATAGCCAGCACCAAACCCGTTATCAATGTTGACAACAGTAACACCAGAAGCACAACTATTTAGCATGCCAAGCAGCGCAGCAAGTCCGCCGAAACTTGCCCCATATCCGACGCTTGTTGGTACAGCGATGACAGGACAATCAACCAAGCCACCAACAACACTCGGTAATGCGCCTTCCATACCCGCAATCACAACAATGACACGCGCATTCAGAAGTTTCTCATGATTACCTATGAGTCTGTGTAATCCAGCGACACCTACATCGTAAAGACGTTCAGGTGGGCTGCCCATCATATAAGCAGTTTCAGCAGCTTCTTCTGCAACGGGTAAGTCAGACGTGCCAGCAGAAATAACCAAGACTCCTGTCTTACCTTCTACATCAGACTGCATAACGGAGATTGTCCGTCCCAGTTCGTTGTAACGTGCTTCCGGATGGAGTGGTTTTACTGCCTCATACATTGAGGGTGTAGCGCGCGTTGCCAGCAGGGGATGTCCAGCTTCAAGGATACGTTCGCTAATTTTCGCAACTTGGACATCAGTTTTCCCTTCGCAGAAGATGACTTCAGGAAAACCTGTTCGTAGTTGGCGATGGTGGTCAATTTTGGAAAAGCCGAGGTCTTCAAAAGGGAGGGTGCGGAGAGATTGAAGTGCATCACTGACCTCAATCTCCCCACTTTTAACTTTCTCGAGGAGAGTTCTTAATTTCTCAACTTCCATACTGTTGAAATGAATAAAAAAAGTTTGTTAGGAATTTCTACTACAGACAAGAAAAGTAACTACAACCTCAGAATGTTGTTATGCTTCTTCAGTTGATTTATTATCATTGTTAAGTCCGGGAATCGTCTCAGTGATTTTGTTTCGAACTTCAGAAGAGACTTTTTTACCGGTTTCAACTGCGGATTTCACTTGATTTGATGCGTCCTTGACACGTTCTTTGCCGACTTCAACGAGTCCTTGTACACTTTCCTTCCCTTGATCTACCATGTGCTGCACATTTTCTTTTGCTGCGTCACTTGCATGTTGAGCGAATTCCAGTGTCTTATCTTTTGCCTGAGCAGAGGTATCTCGGATTTTCTGTCGAGTCTCTTTACCAGGTGCTGGCGCATAAAGCAGACTGATGACCGCACCTGTCAAAAAACCGGTGCAGAAGGCAAAAATCATTGTCAATCCATTGTTGCGTCCATCATTACTCATGAGTTTATCCTTTCTATATGTAAGTGTAAGCGTTAATATAATATTGACTTACCGCGTTTAGGATGAAATTGTTCGTCACTTTAGTATATACGTTTATTTTGGATATTTCTTTTCAATTAAGTGGATTTTCACCAAATCTTTTTCAATTTAATTGCGTGTACGCTATGAGAAAAATAGCATTCTGGGAAATTGGTTAATTTCTGTAGAGTAAGTCATTTATTACTCAGCAACAACTTCTGATTGCTCTGTGGAAGTCTCCGTTTCCGATTCATCATTTTGTAAAGATTCTACGGTCGGTTGAACTTCGTTGTCTTCAGCATTAGATTGAGCAGTTCCACTTGTGTGAGATGATTTATAAAGCCTTTCCCAACCTGCTTTTAACCCGTGCCACATACTCACAATATCTGCGAGAGATACTGCGACTTGATTACGAAAATACTCTGCTTGTTCAATGGTTTGACCTGAAAAAGTAGATACTTTTTGGACAACCGATTCAAGTTCCTGTACACTTTGATTTAGCGTTTCCGTCAATTCTTGAACACTATGTAAAGTCGGTTGCACCTCATTTTCGCTAATCTGCTGTATTGATGCCGTAACGCCATTGATATTTTGTAGCAGTTGCGGTAACTCTTTATTGATCTCTTTCACTGTTTGACTAACATCATTTATAAGCATTCCTACTTCTTGATTGACAAGATTTTCCGTAGAATTAAGCG
>JAPPMR010000024.1 GCA_028818995.1 Candidatus Poribacteria bacterium
GGAAAAGGCTCAATGTTTGGCGCACCGACCATCGCAATGATGGACAACCGTTATAAATGCTTGACCAACCTATCAAGTGATGGCAGCGAAGATTTATGTTTTGATATGATTAAAGATCGTGCAGAAACGAACAACTTGGTAAATGAACAACGCGAGCGTATGGGACAAACCCGCAAGACCCTGCGCGAATGGCTCCGCTCATGTGAGGTTAGCCACAACGGTGGAGATTACGACGAGGCTTATGACCCAGTCGCGCCTTATGAAGAAGTCACAGGAAACTGGCGCGCAAGATAAAACAGATGATCATCGGCAAAATCAGAGGCATTCAGTTGTCGCAAAGTCCTTCTTGTAGGAGGGCTTTGTAAGCCCGATTTAGTTCAAAATCTAATTAGCAACAATCCGTTTGTAGTCGCGCAATTCATTGTGCCTCTTCTTGTAGGAGCGATCTCCAGCTCGCGACCGTTGGTCCGATGTCGTGCCCAGGAGGTCGCTTCTACCAGAATGTTCGAGGCACTCTGATGTTTTCTCTTGTAGGAGCGAGCTCCAGCTCGCGACATAAAAAGTAGGGATGTTAAAAGTTTATGGGATGTAACCAAAGATGCAATCACACATCTTCACGCTACATCCCACAACATAAATTCCAATATTAATTATTACTTTTCTAATTCCGCAAGACTTGTTAGATGCCAATTTGGATCCGCTAACGCTTCATAGACTATACCGCCTTCAACATTTGTAGGCATCGGAAGTCCTAACAGATAACAGAGTGTAGGAGCAACGTCAACCACGCGTACCTGCCGTTCCAAAGCAACGCCTTGCCGAACACCCGCACCAGAAAGAATAAACGTTGAATGCTGTCCACCGATACCGAAACTAACAGATGGCAATTGCTTACCATGCGCACCATCAAACTCCGGACGCAGAGCATAAACAACATCACCGACGAGATCACCGTGAAGGTTTAGCATCTCCGCATCTGCTCTTGTCACTGCTAATGAAAACGGATGTCTCCCTGTTTCCACATCCTGATATGCATGTAGTGCAGCGATAATCTCGCGTTGTGTTGCCTCGTAATCCTCCTGTGCAACAGTCCCGTTCGGTTCACGCCCCGCAAGGTTGATGAAGATATGCACCAATCCAACGTTGACGGCACGTGTTTTCGTCCAATCAATAGCACCATCTGTCCCCTTAACAATAAATCCTGTCTCTACCAATACCTCTTCAATGTCTACAGCACGGAATTGATTCGGTGTGCCGCCGTGGTCTGCACAGATAAGCACAACCGTCTCTTCATCCGCAAGTTCAGCAATCTGCCCAATCATCCGATCAACAGATTGATATGTGCGGCGCAATCCCTCCCGACACCGATGGATCGTTTCCGGTGCTGCACCACTGATTTCATCCGCTTGGCTCAAGAAGAAGTGGCTCGCATAGTCCGGCGCATGTGTTTCTACCATCAGAACATCCCAATCGTTTTCAGATACGAGATATGTTGCAACATCTGCTAAACGTTGGTGGTGGTAATCTAATAATTCAAAATAGGTATCATCGTCCACTTGTCCGAGAGCATCGCGGGCAGGATTTTGGAGGAACGAACCGACATTTTGGTCAATTACCGTTGCCACCTCAGCAGGCACTGTATAACCAGTTCTGGGCCAAATCTGTGGCACAAAGAGTTCAAAAGCATCAGCCGTTGGCGTCAGCGTGATAAGTTTCATACGGACATAGCCTTCTACATCACCACCATCAATTTCAAACGTGTCCAGCCACCAATCGCTCCAATCACCAACACCGAGTTCCGCAACAATATCATCTATAGAACGACTGCTACATATCTTTATTTGATCGTAACCGTCTTGACCAGAAGCATAAATCAATCCATAAAAAGGTTTAGGGGTGCCCGTTTTTCCACGGTTCATATTTTCTCTGCCGCGTGCCAAAGGTTGGATAGTGAGTTCTACCTCCTGCACAGGTTTATTAGAATCAGGCAATGTTCCTTCCCATTTGCCAGCATCAACAGGTTTAATAGTCACCGAATCAATATGTTTGATTTTCTGTAATGCACTTGGGTCAAGCGTTTCTGGATCGCGCTGCCCACCGATAGGACGCGCTGCCCACTTGCCTGCTACAAAAAGATGGTAGCCTGCAATTTGATGGTGATTTGAAACACCAGGACCAGTTCCTTCCACCTGAATTCCGGTTTTTACAGTAGGTGGCCAAGACATTTCCCATTTCACCAGAATCGGTTTGCCGCCCGCGCGTTCCACAAGATTCCAAAGGTATTCAGATTGACACAATCCAGTGTTAATACCCCATACCGTTTTATCAAGGTCTTTTCCTACTGCACGAATGTTAAAATCCATCACTTGATGCGTGCCGGGCCAAGAACCGGTGGAGAGTGCAGTCCATCCGGGCGGAGTCAATGTCGGAAATACGCCAATCATTGGACGGTGTACACCCGCATCACGTAGTTTTGCCATATTTGGGGTGTGCCCCCACGCAATCATGTTGTTGACCAGTTCCATGCTTGCTCCATCCATACCGATAATGATGGCGCGTTTCACGGGTGCAAGTCGTGTTCGTTTCACGGTAAAACTCCTTTCAACTTAAAGTCTCACGTAGTTTTTCTAAGGGATAAGTATTGATAACATCGTCTTTCGTTAACCCACTCCGACGTGCAACATTCACACCATACTGATAACGTTCAAATTCCGGGACCGAATGTGCATCGGTGTTGATGGCAATCAGAACGCCTACCTCTTTCGCCTTACGCACATATTCCGGTCCCAAATCTAAACGACTGGGGGAACCGTTAATCTCCAAAATAGTGTCATTTTCCGCTGCAGCGCTGATAATCTCATCAAGATTGATCGGGTACATCGGTCTCCTGCAAAGCAATCGTCCTGTCGGATGTCCGATGATTTTGACATAAGGATTTTCAATCGCGCGGATCATCCGTTTTGTCATCTCTGCTTCGGATAACGTAAAATGACTGTGCACACTTGCCACAACAATATCAAGTTGCGCAAGAATCTCATCTGGAAAATCAAGTTTGCCATCTCTGCGAATATCCACTTCAGAACCAGCTAAAATTGTAATACCTTCGGTTGCAGCGTCCAATTCACGCACCTGCTTCATCTGTGCTAACAAACGTTCTTGATCCAAGCCATTTGCGACTGAAGAGGAAACAGAATGATCAGTGACAGCATAGTATTCAAGACCACGGTTTATGGCCGCCGCCACCATGTCATTCATGGTATGTGCGCCATCACTCCAATCTGTGTGGGTATGTAAATCACCACGCATATCATCGAATTCAACAAGCGACGGCAGATTATTTTCCACCGCTAACGCCACTGAATCGGAGTATCGCCGAAGTTCCGGGGGTATATAAGACATCCCCAATTTCTTATATATTTCTGTTTCGGTGTTATTCTGTGTTTCTTGCCAAAAATCTGATGCATTGTTCGGATCACTAATATGTAGGGAGATGTCAGTAGGGAGCGCGGCGAGATGTTCGTCTGTTGCTGTCGTTAGAAACAGCGTTGCCTCGTATTCAGCAGTTGAACACAGATAAATTGTGCATGGAAAATCGTTGTTAATAAGAAGGTGAATTTTCTGTAAAGGTTGTAGGGAAGGTATTCCAGTAGGAGTATCTTGAGCATCTACAATTTGCGTTGTCAGTTGTTCATGGTGTTTAGAGAGGTATTCAATGAGTGCGTTTTGTGTAGTGTCAATGTCTTTAGCACATTCTACTACAACTTGAAGACTACGACAGACCTCTTCGCGTCTCCGTAAATCACCCGTAAATTCGTGTCTTGTGAGTGCATCGCAACTTTTGAAGACTTCAGAAAGTTTTCCAGCAAGGTTTATGGTCTGCGAAATCAAGCGTGTACCACGATAGGTGGTTAGGAATTCAAGACTTTCTGATATGGTATTAAG
>JAPPMR010000909.1 GCA_028818995.1 Candidatus Poribacteria bacterium
ATTTGGGTGCACACAGATGAAGGTATAACAGGATTGGGTGAAAGCAATGCTGTTCATAGTGATATTACAGAGCAAGCAGAGCAGATAGCCGAAAGATATGTCGGCAAAAACATTTGGGATATTGATCTTGCTGATGAATCGTTTACTTTTCAGTCTGCATTTTATGACATTGCAGGACAAGCATTAGGTGTGCCAGCACATAAGTTAATCGGACGAAAACATAGGGATAGTGTTGAACTCGCTTATTGGTCACCTCCGATGCCGCCCGAAGCAACTGCAGCAGAGGCAGAACGCGCTGCAAACTTAGGCTTCCGAGTCCATAAACTCAAAGCTCGGAGTGCGACTATTGTTGAAACTGCCCGTTTAACCGAAGAAGCATGTGGTCCTGATTTCGCGATTCGTGTTGACCCAAATACGGAGTTTGGAGACTTAGAAACTGGCATACGGCTTGCAAATGAATTGCTACCGTATAACATTGAAGTCTACGAAGACCCAATCAAATTTGAAGATTTATCGTGGTACCGTGAACTTAGAAAACATACAGATGTGCCAGTCGCAAGGCATGTTGGTGGACAGCAGGAGATATTAAAGAACATCCGGGCAGATGCTGTGGATGCAATAAACACACAGGGAAATGTGTCAGGACTCCGCAGGAGTGCTGCTGTCGCAGAAGCAGCAGATTTACCGATTTGGGTGCAGTGTTTTGCGTTCGGCTGTTGTGTTGCATCAACCTTTGCTGCACACCTGGTATCCACAATTCCAAACTGCACGATGCCAATTGATGAACTGCCACACATTCGTGTTGATGATCTATCAGGTGGTAGCATGAACCTTACGAATGGCGCGATCCACCTATCAGACGAACCGGGATTGGGAATTCATCTGGACATGGATGCGGTTGAGCGGTATAGAATCAAGTAAGCAATATCTTACATTTTGTGGACTACCAATCAGTCTACAACTTATCTCATAAATCGTTAAACACGGTTCTTGCCAGAAATTCAACTTCATCGTAAGGGTGGGTCCTTGTGCCCGCCCGTTGCTTGGCACATCCTATGCAGCGGCGAGGCACAGGGACCCACCCTACAAATGATTTATGAGATACGCTCTAAAAATTTGCTTTCAAAGTTGCCCACGTGATTGGCAACTTATTGATAGGTTCAACGCTATATCCGATTCTGGATTCAAAGTTCTGGATTACTTCTGCTTCACTGAGGGGACGATTGTAAATGCGGACTTCATCAATACCGCCTTTGAAAAACAGTGTTCCGGCTCCTTTACGGTTATTGGCTCCGAGGTAAACAGGCTTCTCAAATGGAATTAGGAGTTCAGAATGTCTCACAGTCGGTTTTGGACCAATTAAGGTTTTACCGTCTACATAAATATGACTCCCTAATATTTTCCTTCTTGCACCAAAATTTTCTATATAAATATTACTTGAATATACGAGGTGATGCCATTTTCCATCTGAAATCTTAGGGAGCCCTCGTAATGAGGTAAAACCTTGGCATCCATTTTGTTCAAATTTCATCTTAAACGCCATTCGTAGTCGTACGTGGTCAATATCATCCCTGATATTAGTCCTGATGCTAAAATTCCATTGCATACAATCATCTTCAACACCAAAGAGTGACATCCAATCGTGCTTTCCATCTACTTTAATCCACGCTTCAAATGAAGAGGAACCAATCTGACTTCCAAAATCACCAAGATTTGTCAGGTTGACATAATCGTCTACACCATCAAATTGCAAAGCATCACCTATCTGTCCAGTAACAATTTCCGGATTTCCCTTAATTGCGGCATTGTTATCACCCCAACGATCTTTTGCTTTTTTACCGAAAATGTGAGGTTTGTCAAGTGGCCAATAACTCACAAGTCCATCCGTAACAAAGGTGTTTGCTATAACCTGTAAGGACAACATAAAACTTATAATCGCAACTATAAGAAAATAGAGTAGTTTTTTCATTGTTAGAAGCCTTGCCTTTGAAAATAGAGAAACAGTGAACTATCACTATAGAATAAGATGGAATACTATTTTTCCTTTAATGCACCCCAAACAGTTGACAACTTCTGCGTAGGTTCAACACTGAGTCCAACGTCAGAATTATAATTTTGAATTACTTCGTCCTGAGAGAGCGCGCGATTATAAACCCGCACCTCATCGAAAACTCCATAAAAGAAACTTTGTGCTTTACCATTATTGTTGATAGCACCGAGAAAAACTGGTTGAGTATACGGAATTTCATTTGCAGGATCCGTTCGCCGGAATCTTAACCTCTTTATTGGAATACTATCTATATAGAGTACTGTTTCTTCCAATTCCAAACCAGTTACATGTTTATTTTTCGCATTATTAACAAAAACAAAGTGATGCCAATTCCCATCAGAAATTGGAAACTTTATTTGAGTAACTTTGCTACCACCGCATCCCTTTCCAGCCCTTCTGTCCTGAAACTGAATAAATATGTAATCCTTCTTAGTATGGAGCTCGGTTTCGGGAGGATCCCAAAAAGCGTTAAGAAGGATACCACTACCTTCGTCAATTTCATCACAAGGTCGTTCAATTATCTTGTAAATTGTACTCCAGATTCTTTTTTCACTGGTTTTGAGCCATACTTCAAAAGTCGATGGCTCCTGTTGTTTTCCAAAATTACCAGTGTCTTTCAATATAACGTAATCACCATCACCATCAAATTTCAGTCCATATTTCCGATGTCCATTTACTAATATCGGATTTCCCTTGATCTTCGCATCATTTTCACCCCAAACGTCTTCAGCGAATCCATCCTTAATATCAAGTCGATCGAATGTCCAATAACTCACCAGACCATCAGTTACGATAGGTGCCGCATAAACAGAGAAAGACAGCGTGATATTTACTGCAGAAAACATTAGAAAAAGGATTAGTCTTTTCATTGCAATACTCCTAAACACAGAAATGGAACCGTGTTAAGTTTAAAAAGATGTTTTTAAGAATCCCCAAGTAATAGGCAACTTGTTGTTAGGTTCAACGCTATATCCGATTCTGGATTCAAAGTTCTGGATTACTTCTGCTTCGGTAAGAGTTCTATTATAGATTCGGACCTCATCAATAGCACCCTTGAAAAAGCGGGTTTGATTTCCGTGTTTTCCTTCAGAACCGAGATAGAAAGGTTTTACAAAAGGAACAAAGGTTCCTGGTTGTCTCAATGGTAATGCCAAAGAGCTAAAAAGTTTACCGTCTCTGTAAAAACGGGATTGTAACTTTGTCTTTTTAGCTGGAGCATCTCCAATTACAATATCAATTGTAATCACGAAATGATGCCACTTACCGTCAGAAAACTTGATCGGTTTTAGTCCCATACTGTAGCTGTGACATCCATTTCCTACTTTATGGGAGATAATATGTTGAAGATTATCATTAGTGCCTTTCATAACATTATTGATTATAAAACCCCAAAGAATACATCCGTCTTGAATTTTAAATAGAGTCATCGGATCGTTCTTTTGATCAACGATGATCCATGCTTCAAATGTTGATGAACCGAGTTGACTGCCAAAATCACCGAGATTAGTCAGGTTCACGTAATCATCGGTTCCATCAAATTGAAGTGCTTCCCCTATATGACCAGAAATAATTTTTGGATTCCCGTCACTTTTTCCATCATTGTTACCCCAAACATCTTTGATCTCGTTGTTCCTAATATCTTTTCTATCAAAGGCCCAATAACTCACCAGACCATCAGTGATAAAGGTGTTTGCAAAAACTTGTAGAGACAACGTTACGCTAACAATCATGCAGGATAAGAAAATGGTTAATCTTCTCATTTTAGTACTCCTATAGACAGATCGCATATACAAAATTGTGCTTACTGAATAATCATAAGCAATATATATGCAAACGCAAAAACCTTGATATACACAGATTCCGAAATCATAAAGCCGAAAAA
>JAPPMR010000865.1 GCA_028818995.1 Candidatus Poribacteria bacterium
CTGTCTGGAATCCCGACATCGAACAACCGATCAAATTCTTCGACGGTTGGCTCAAGGTCCCAGAGCAGGAAGACTATGAGAACGCATTTAGGGCACAATGGGAGTTGTTCCTCCGACATGTTGTCGCCGATGAGCCGTTCCCATGGACGCTACTCGCGGGGGCAAAGGGTGTGCAGTTAGCAGAAAAGGGCATGGAATCGTGGCAGACCCGCAAATGGGTCGAATTGCCAGAATTAGCAGCACTGTAACCCATCATCTACTGTAGCATAGACTGTTAGTCTGTGCGTGTATGGGTCGCAAACTAAAAGTTTTGCGGCGTACTCGCCCAGATGCGACGTGCATCACACTACAAAACGGAGAACTAAATGCCCTGACTGACAACCATTCCTCTATTGACAAAAGTTGGAGCCATTTGTATAATTCACGGCAATTGGTCAAAGGTCTCGAACTTTAGTCGGTATTTGATAAGGGGGTAACAAATGACTGAAAAAGAAATTCAGGAAGCGACAAAACGTGCTGATAGAATTGTAGAAAAGGTTAGGTCCTTAGTTACCTTAGAGGGCAAAGTTGTGGAGGTGAGGGAGTCTGTGCGCCAACTTTCTGTCAACGGCGATACTGCACCTATAGAGCGTCTGGACATGCTGGCAGAATTGGAATCTCAGTTGAAAGAAAGCGTTGAGGAGTTAGACGGTATTACAGACGAACTCAAATTCGCAACACCCTGTTTCAGAGCTTACGTCTTACCGCAGATGAGTGAAATTGTGGGAACACTCAAAGCCTGCGACGCAGTAGATCGGGGTGAACTCGCACAACTCGTGACTGCATTAACAGACGAAAACTCTCAGGCCCCTGAGCAATTAGAAGAGGCGATTATTACTCGGCTTAAGAGCAATCTTGAGCGCACATTTAGTGCTGCGTAAGTGGTATCGTCTATCCATATTCTGATCTATTATCGGGCGGGTCGCGTGCCCGCCCACTGTCTCTTATTCACTATCGTCTGTTTGTGTGTACGACTTAAGGGTCCGACGATCTATACCTAACGACTTTGCCGCTTGCACAAGAGAGCCATGTTCTTTAATCCGTCGTTGGGCAACCTTTCCTAAGATCTGATTCCGATCCATACCGCTTATCGTAATTGCATCTTCATGTCCGCCTAAAAGGGTTGATAAATGAAATGATGCCTCACGAATAACCGAGTGCTGCGTTCTCTCAGGGAGCATCCGCCAAACAGCGTTCGGTATGCCACCAAAAATCAAGATGAACTCCGTCACCGAAATCTGTGTTAGGATATGACGAACTTCCGTCGGAATAGCAGTGTTCACACCGGCGTCCGATGGACGTTCAAAGATAGCCATCTGTGGTGCAATCGCAATATCGGCAGGCAAATCACTGAGCGTTATTTCATCAGTTTTGGTGAGGATGATTGCCCTTTCAATAGCATTTCTGAGTTGACGAATATTGCCGGGCCAAGCAGCATATTTGAGGAAATTGCGAACCTCAGACGAAATCTTCATGACATTTTTTCTATATTTGGCGTTGAATTCGGAAACAAAAGCATCCACTAAAGGTAGGATATCTTCACGGTGTTCTCGCAGCGGCGGTATATGAATCTTGAAGATATTCAGACGGTAGTAAAGATCCTCTCTGAATCCGTTATCTTTTGTTCCCGGTTCAATGTTTTTGTTGGTTCCAGCGATAATGCGAGCGTTTGTTTTAATGGTCGTGTTGCCCCCGAGCCTTGTGAATTCCTGTTTCTCTAACACACGAAGAAACTGTGCCTGCACCTCAGCATTCATTTCACCGATCTCATCAAGAAAAAGTGTGCCAGTATCGGCTTGTTCAAACAGACCTTTCCGTTGATGTGTTGCCCCAGTGAACGACCCTTTCTCGTGGCCAAAGATTTCACTATGCAAAAGACTGTTATCGAATACGCTGCAGTTGATAGCTTTGAACGGTTTGTTACTTCTCGGACTCGTTTTATGTATTTCCTCTGCTATAACTTCTTTGCCAACACCCGTGTCGCCAGTAATAAGAACTGGGACTGTTGTTAGTGCAAACTGCACCACCTCGCTATAAATCTCTTGCATCGCTGCCGAGGGGAGCTTAATCGGGAGTGGCTCATCTTGCGCGCTTCTCATAGGTCAATGTCCCATGTATCTACTGTTAAAGAATGCTAAATTAACACCCAACAAAACAACGCAAATTAAATCACGATAAACTATGTCTGTAAGAGGACTTATCAAAAATACCCATCCTAATGCGGTTAAAATAGCGTACAATAAAAAATTAGTCAAGAAAAAACAAATCCATTCCAGAGCCATTCAGTTTTCCATTCTTCTTCCTCCCATTTTCCCCATCTACTATAGAAATCTTTACAGAAGTATTTCTCCACTTTTCACCCGCTTTGTAAGTGGCATGCTTTTTGCACATATATAAAATGTTAGCCTTTTTGGGTCCCCAGGGCCGGTAGATGCAGTTTAGAATTGCCCCCATAGGTATCAATTTTAGAAATAACAACCGTCGCAGATCCAGGCCGGTAGGTTCGGAATGTAATACAAGGAATGGAAATGTAATACAAGGAACGGATTTAGTCTAACCCCAGACTAAATCCCCTAACCGAACCGAGTTTTACACAGAAACCTTGAATCCTTCAGAAACCTCTTGAGTCCCCGGAGTTTATTTGCTTGGGTATTTCTTCATTATGTTTATAGCAGCCTATGGTTATAATAGCACGGAACGGAGAACAGATGACTGAAAGAGAAACTGAACAGACAAAAGAATTCGCTGACATAATCGTAGAAAAATTCAGGAATCTATTCGTGCTGGAAAGCCGCATTCTGGAAGCAAGAGAACAGGCAAGACAAATCGCTGCGAACCGCGACACTGCAGAACCATCCAATCCACAAGAAAATCCTACCACCAAGTATCAGGAAACGCTGGCAGCGTTAGAATCCCAATTGAAAGAAGGCGTTGCAGAGATGGAGAAAATTATAGATGAACTCAACAAATCAGCGGCACTCTCTTTCAGAACTTATGTCTTACCGCAGATGAGCGAGATTGTCGGAACGCTCAAAGTCTGTGATCCCGCAAAACAGGAAGAACTAACACAGTTTGTCCCTGCGCTAACGGATGAAGGGAATAAGCAGTCTCTTGAACAATTAGAGGCGATCATCATCACCCGACTCAGGGATAATCTTGAGAGAACGTTCGGTACTTAAACGGCGAAGCAGGTTCACCCAGGCCCGGCAGGTGCGGTTTGCAACCGCACCGGACTTCCATAAGAAATTACCGAATTAAATCCTTAATCTTCATCAAACCTCACCAGCAATTGAATCAGGTCATTCATTAGCGACATCCATCTGTAGGAGCGAGTGTTTTTGCTTGGGGTGTTTGATAGGGTGTTTCTGCGGATTTCTTGTCGCTCGCGATTCCGATGCATATAATAAAAAATATGTGTGAAAGACGATTATGAACAATTAAAAATTTGCTTCAGCAAGCAATTTTTGCACTATGCAATTTTTGCACTATGCAATTTTGTATATTACACCCTAAATCGTCACAAGGTTGTTTTCGCTATGGAAATTATAAACAATATCAATCAATCAGTGAAAAAATAGGTAAAATTTCTTTTTTTAACCACAACTTATGCTTCAGATTAACACGAATCGTGTTTGAAAGTAGCATAAATTATGTAATATTCATTTTTTGTTCCGAAAATAACAGCAATTGTTTTGGCATTAATCTTGCTTACTAAAGTGTATAAGTAAGAATTCAAGTCTTTGTGCGCTTGCTGAACTGAGGTTATATCGTTGTATTTAGAATCTTGGAACGGGTAGATGGGCGAAGCGATGCTAACAAAGCAAGTTACTCACACTGTAGACGAGAACAGTGCCTGCCTGTTGCCGAATCCATGAGCGGACGATACC
>JAPPMR010000906.1:0-1881 GCA_028818995.1 Candidatus Poribacteria bacterium
GTGCAAGTGCTTATCCTGACTTCAATGTTTCATCCATACGTTAGATATATTTTCAGATAACCTTTGATTGGAAAATTCAAGGTTATATATTTACAATAGGACGTCCGTAAGAAGTTTACTTATATCCCTGAGTTTTACTTCTTAGCTTATGGGCGTTCCTATTTTACTGTTTGTATCGCGTTATCTTGTTTGCCGTTGATTGTAATCACTTGAAACCTTTACATTATTTTGATAGAATGCTAAATCAAATACTTGTAAAAGTTAGACTTTTTAAGAAGCGTTAGTAGATTGGTTATTTCGTTTTAAAAACAGAATTGGTAAGGTAGACAAAGTTGTTTGCCTTTATAGAAAATCACTTAACAAGTGCCATCACTTGTTAATATTAAGGAGGATACAGATGCAACAAAGATGTGCATCGCATTTTACAAGGAAGCGTTTTAGTTACGCACTAATTGGAACGCTTATACTATTTTTATTAATATCTGGTGTGTCAAGTTTAATTCTGCCACAAGATGTGTTTGCAGACCAGCATGAGACAGCTGAAGTGGAAGCAGAATCATCACTTGATTCTGGTGATACCGCGTGGATGCTTACTTCGACTGCGCTTGTGCTGTTTATGACAATTCCTGGGCTCGCCCTCTTCTATGGAGGTCTTGTGCGGGTGCAAAACGTGCTATCCGTGCTGATGCAGTGTTTCGCATTGACAGGGATTATCACTATCTTGTGGATCGTCATTGGGTATAGTCTTGCCTTTAACACCGCTGGTATGGAGGCGGGGAAAATAACATTCAACTCTTTTGTAGGGGGACTCGGCACCTTTTTCTTGAAAGGAATTGGCGTAGATACTTTAAGCGGAAGTATCCCCGAAACCGTTTTTGTTGTCTTCCAAATGACATTTGCAATTATTACCCCCGCACTTATCGCTGGTGCATTCGCTGAACGTATGAAGTTCTCAGCAATGCTGCTCTTTTCAGCAATTTGGTCGTTAATCGTTTATGCACCTCTTTGCCACATGGCATGGTCAGGCGACGGTTCACTCTTTGGCGATATAATCGGTGCGCTTGATTTTGCAGGTGGGAATGTAGTGCATATCAATGCAGGTATCGCAGCATTAGTTGCCGCAATTTTAGTCGGAAAACGTATCGGTTATCAGACAACCGCGATGCCGCCGCACAGTTTGACACTGACGGTAGTTGGTGCGTCAATGCTTTGGGTCGGTTGGTTCGGTTTCAATGCTGGTAGTGCTGTTGCCGCTGATGGTGCCGCCGGCATGGCAATGCTTGTTACCCAGGTTTCAACTGCTACTGCCGCGGTTACCTGGATGTTCATTGAGTGGGCTAAACACGGCAAACCAAGTGTCTTAGGTATTGTCACAGGTGCTGTTGCGGGATTAGTTGCGATCACGCCTGCTTCAGGTTCAGTTGGACCGATCGGTGCACTCGTTATCGGGTTTGCCTCTGGTGCCATCTGTTTCTGGGGTGCTACCAGTTTGAAGACAAAACTTGGCTATGATGATTCATTGGATGCATTTGGTGTTCACGGCATCGGTGGGATTGTCGGCGCACTGTTGACAGGTGTCTTCACAGCAAAAGTTTTAGGTGGTGTTGGAATGGAAAACAGCGTCGGAGCACAAGTCTGGGCGCAGTTCCTCAGTATCATTATTACCATTATTTGGAGTGGTGTGATCTCGTTTATTATCCTGAAAATTGTTGATGCTATAGTTGGCTTACGTGTTGAAGAGGATGATGAGCGCATGGGACTTGACTTATCACAACACAACGAACGTGGTTATAACCTCTAAACGAGGTAAAATCCCTAACAAGAATCGGGGCGCGTGGTAAGCCCGCCGACACATTGGCCGGCAAATATGTGCGGGCCCAT
>JAPPMR010000906.1:1891-3915 GCA_028818995.1 Candidatus Poribacteria bacterium
GTTATAACCTAAAAACGAGTAAAAACCCAAAAAAATAATCGGCGCGCTTTAAACGCGCCCCTACAGATGGGCGGACAATTCTGTCCGTCCGATTTTTACCAAATTATAACTCAACTATCCTTCCTGCTATTTCTGCATCTGACATAATTTCGTTTCTCACAAGTAGATGTTGTTTTGCACCGATATTCTGATACACCTCTTCAATCCACGCGGTGTCAAAGACATCGCCTGTATTATGAATTATTAGGTTACGTGGTGCTATCAGTGTTCCCGCAGTGCGAAAATCACCTACTTTGCGGAGACTTGGAATCGGTAGTATTTCCAGATAGACATTATCATTCTTGTTATCAAATTGTGCTGCATCTACAACCACATTTTTGATATTTGTGAATCCCGCTGCGAGTAATGCCCATAAACCTGCTTCACCTATTCCAATTAGGCTTACCTCTGAAACATCACCTCTGGTTGAAAAATAAAGCAACGTTGTCAATATATCCTGCACGCGTAATGCCGCAGTTGTTCTGTTATAGGTGGTGAAAAAGTTTGTGTTCTCCGATCTCTCATACTTGCTGTGTTCCCCTGTTCCGAAGACATCAATAATCAGGACTTTCCGATCAGAACTTAACAAATCGGTGATAATTGGTACAGGTTTACCTGTTTCCAAATCGATTAACTTCTCTTTACCTTCCGGATGCACGATGACAACTACCGGGTCATGCCCTACCAACGGTTCTGTGCGGAATAGAACGGCAGGAATTACATCTCCGATACCTTTTCTACCGATAACAACGTGCTGCGCAGAATAATGTGTTTGATAAGTCGTTGGAAATGCGCCTTCAGGTTCAACAAGCGTCACCTCACTGCTATTTGGCAAGTGCAATCCGAGCGAATGTTGGAGTGCACTCCCCATTTCTTTTCTAAAAGTCTGATGTTCGATTTCATTTGCGGGTTTATGTTCTTCAATCGCATCTTCAGAATGCTTCATCCAAGCAGGTAGAATCTCTTCCTGTTTCAGCGCATGTGCAGGCATATCACGATCAGAAAAAACCAACAACGCGTCATCCGATTCAACCTCATAAGGAACCTCTTTGAACGTTGAGGTATCCTCTGCATCCAAAAGCCATTTTGCAAACCATGCATATACTGCCTCGCGGCTCTGCTTATTATAATTATGCTCCGCGTCCACTTGAACCTGATGCACCTTGTCTTCCGCATCAAAGTGGGCATAAATGCTTCGGATGGCAGGGTATTCTACTGTCGGTGTTTTGACTGTCCAATCACCTGTTGCTGACACAAGCAGAAGAGGACGTGGTGCCATCAATGCCCCTATTTCAAGATTGCTTGCTTCCAACCGCAAATTCGGCGCGTTTTCGCATAGACAACCGCCCTGCATCGTCGCAGAAATCATATTGACAGGCGCGGAAACCTTGATGCGTTCATCAACTGCCGTTAAAATAAAGGTTTGTGTTCCACCACCCGATGCGCCTGTGCAACCGATACGTTCCTTATCAACATCTGGTAGGTTTTGCAAGAAATCGATGGCTCTAATACCGTTCTGAAGTTGGAGTCCCATCGCGCTTAACCCCCAGAGACCTTCCCACTCGCCGCCGAAACGATGTTCAAGCTGCTTGCCGCTATCGTTGTAACCTATCATATCGTAGGCAAAGATAACGTAACCCTGTTTAGCAAAGTTAATACAGCGACCAGGAATCGAACCGCGTTCGATATCTTCTAACCTTCCGCGTCCCCAATGTCCATGCGGACTCACTATGCCTGGAAATGGACCAGTTTTCCCTTTTGGACGGTAGAGATTTCCTGTTGTGAAAAAGCCGGGAAATGGTTCAAAATAGACCTTTTCTACGGAGTAATCTTCATGTTCAATTTTTCCAAAGATTTGTGCGTTAATCGGTGTTTGTTCATGTGTCGGTAATAAACCGGTTGCAACGCGAATTTGTTGGCGTAATGCTGCAGCTTTTTCAGTCCATTCTGCTTTGGTGTAGTTTGGAAAGGTATATGGTGTGTTG
>JAPPMR010000771.1 GCA_028818995.1 Candidatus Poribacteria bacterium
ACAGATACATTTAATGAAGGAATTTGACCTAACATAGGCAGACGCACAAGATAATCACATTTTTCCTTGACGAGCCTCCGAATTCCTTTCCCTTCGTTACCCAAAACAATACATAATGGCACTGTAAAATCAGCAGAATTATATGTAAGTTCGGCATCAGCAGCAGTACCAACGACCCATACCCCAACTGACTTCAGTTTTTCAATGGTTTGCGCAAGGTTTGTTACCTTAGTAATCGGTGTCCATTCTGTGCTACCCGCTGCTGCTTTATGGACAGCAGCTGTAATATCAGCGGCGTTGTTTTTCGGTATTAGCACCCCATCCGTATCGGTTGCGTTGGCAGTTCGTAGAATCGCACCTAAATTTCTTGGATCATGAATCTGATCTAACATTATTAAGACAGCAGGCACATCTTTTTTATTCTCAATTTTTTTCAAAAGCGTTGACAAATCCGTATACTGAAACCCACTGATGTAAGCGATCACACCTTGATGATTCGGCTGCAGGCTATCCAGATGGTGTCTTGGACAACGTTGATAGGGAATTCCTTTGCGCTCAGCTGCATCAATTATTTGTTGGAAACGAGAATGTTCACTGCCTTGAATAATCAAAATTTTTTCTATCTGCCGTGTGCCGCTCCGAAGCGCTTCCATTACCGGATTTCTACCAACAATTTGCTCTGACATACAGATTCCTCTTCAGATATGAAATATGCGTCAACCCTTAAATTATGGGTTGTGAGAATAGTTGGAAGTCGGGAATCGGAGTTCCCTTCTACAAAGAGGCGAGCGTGTCGGTAGGAGCGATCTCCGAATAGCGACCTATACCGAAAAATAGCGTCCCATCCCCATAGATATAAACTTGACAAATACTAATCGCGCCGTAGACAGAGATTATGAACAAACTTGCCCTCAAAACGCATTTGCAACAATCACCAAATCCTGTATATTTACAACGCCATCACCATTCAGATCAGGTTCTGCTTCGCCAAGTGCATTCGCAACAGCAACTAAATCCAAGATATTTATTTCACCATCATCATTCACATCCACATCGGACCGAAAGTCTGTAAGATTCAAAGCAGCAAGCGGACTGAAATCGGTTGCTGGATTGTTCTCAATCCACAACTCCCGCAAATTTGTAAGCCCGGCAATCGGACTAAAGCCTTTAATGTTATTATCTGAAAGGTTTAAATGCCAGAGTTCTTTTAGTCCTGCAAGCGGACTGAGGTCCTCAATAACGTTATGTGAAAGACCCAAAAGTTGAAGTTTTTTTAGTCCTGCCAACAGACTTATATCCGAAATCCCGTTATTCTCAAGAGAGAGCCTTTCTAAGTTGACAAGTCCTGATAGAGGACTTATATCCAAATTTGTAACCGGGGACATTCCCGCTACCTCACGATGCCAGATATGTAATTGGGTGAGATTTGTTAAGTTCGCGAGGGGACGGAGGTCTGTGATACGGTTTCTACCCCCAAGGTATAATTCTTTTAGGTAAGTCGCAAACTCTAAGCCTGTTATATCAACAATGCCTCTGTGATTTGCTTTTAGAGTAGTCAATTGTAGCATTTTTTCTTTCGTCAAAGGTGCTGACGCAGGTACTCCAAGTTCCTCAAGTGCCTCCCGAACGACTGCCTGCAACGCGGTATCTGGCATCCATACTGATAAGGATTCCTGTGAGGTATCTATTGCAAGTTCTAACACTTTGACGGTGCCATCAACAATGGTATCAGGTTCCTGTTTCAGATACATCTCGCCATCTAAATCGGGGACGATGTGTGTTGTGCTTGTGATATCACTTGCGACACTGGTGGCTTGTCCGGGAAGTTGGATCTTTTGTGGTTTACCACTGCGGTTATAGACCGCCCAACCGTTGGTAAACTCGCGGATGAATAGTCCGTCGCAACCGTCGCAAAGTTGTCCCTTCTCCCCAACAGGTTTTCCGAGATCGGCATCATAAAAGTCATACCAGGTATGATCCCCGTACTGTTGGTATACGCCAGGAACCTCTTTATATTTACCATATTCACCAGGCATTCTCAAAATGCTATAGCCATCGGAGTGTGTCAGAGACAGCGTTGTCCAGACCCGCATCCAACGTAGGTTATCAGGACCATCGGGAGGTTGATTTGCAACACCGTCTGCTTCTAATATATTGATTCTCGGTTCACGGAGATGTTTCTCATTCCAGAGTAACGCATCTTCAGCCTCAATGAGTCTCTCATAAGTGTAGCCTCCTGGATAGCTCAGGCCCGTTTCCATGCGGCTTCCGTTAATCCATTCCGCATAGCGTGGTGACTTTCTCCGATTTCTATTGACGAGTATAAGGAAGTCATCTCGGACACGGGCACGTATGCCCTTTAAGATGTTTATGTACGCCTCTATAACGACTTCCGCATCAATGTTGAAGTACTTCTCGTAGACACCAGCATGGTAAGGGACCCACGCATCAAAATAAACACCACTAAAATATCCACATTCCGCAACGCCCACAACTTTCTCTATGACGAGTTGTTGAACTTCTGGGTTTAAAATGTCAATTGTGTATTCATCCCAAGGCACCTCATTTTTGATCACTTGCCCATTGGCATCTTTCAACCAAAATTCAGAATCGGGTGGAAAAGCATCTAAATTCGAGTGAACATGGAGACTAATAGCTGGAAAGAATAACATATTCGGATTCCGCAGGGCGTATTTTTTGTATTCACTCAATACCTGCTCCATTACTTGTCCAGCTAGTTGAGTTGACAAACCTTCGGTAGATGCTATAGGTGTCGAATCCCAATACAACCCAAACTTTGTTGAGAAATAATGTATATCGTGTTTCGCTGCGGCATCATAGTAAATAGGGTCGTCCCAATAAGTCCGCCTTGGCAATGCGATTGAAGGGAAGGTTCTATTCTCAATACGTTCCGTAACAGGTGGCAGAAAGGGCGCAATTTCACAGATTTCATCGTGACGGATTTCAAGACCCAATCCCGCCAGTGAACTAAAATCTGTCGTCCAAATCCTTCGAGCCTCCAACTCCCTAAATTTCGGTAATCCCGCCAGCTGACTGAGGTCTGAAATAGGGTTGTGTGAAATAATCAGGAACACAAGATTCGGCAACCCTGCCAGTGGACTTATATCCGAAATCCTATTCCCAGGCAGACCGAGCTCCCCTAAATTGATGAGATTCGCCAGCGGACGCAAGTCTGTTATTGAATTATAACCGAGGTTTAATTCTCTAAGATTTATAGCAAATTCCAATCCCGTGAGGTCAGAAATCCCTCTGCCTTCTGCAATGAATATATCCAAATTTCGCATGTATTCTTTCGTCAAAGGGACATCGGCTGGCAGCTCAAGTGTTTCCCGAACTGCTTCACGTAGCGCCGCATCTGGTATCCACTCTGCGGCATCTTCTGCATGGACAAAAGCATTGGAGACAAGCATGCCCACAATTGACATCAGTAAAAACAGAGACCACAATGAATTACAAAATATTTTTCTTGTTCTCATATTCATTTAAGTTAATCCCCACGCACAAATTTAACATCGGGTCCGCGAGGTGTAATCTTAATATCAGGGTCGTCTACTTGGCACTGAACACAGGTGATGTCACCAACATTTGCGTTTTCCATGCGCGGTGCGAGTTTGCCTAATTTAAAGGCGAAATTCAACATTTCGTCAGATAGAATTGTGCCATCGCAATTACCGCACGGAATGGCTTCACCTGCTTTCAGTTTAGATAATAGTTCTGATGCTTTCATAAAGTTGGATCCTCCTTGTTGAGATTTTGATTGTAGAATGTAAGAGGCGCTAAATCATGCAGAATACCATACGCGTATTCTGCCAAGCGCATTTGGCGTTGATTTGGCAATTCATTGCGCGACTACGAACGCTGCAAATTCAAAGAGATAGATTACAAA
>JAPPMR010000644.1 GCA_028818995.1 Candidatus Poribacteria bacterium
AAAGTTTTGGCATGTATACTCCTTCTTTCTTGTTGGAGGGGTTTTCAACCCCGACGAATTATATAGGATGCCATACATATATTCTGTCACGCCTATTCGTCATTGATCCCAATTTTTCGGGCTTACAAAGCCCTCCAACAAGTAAATGATATGGTTAAGCCGAATATCTACATACCCGTTCAATTATTTGTTGATACAGAACGGAAGTTGTGTTAAAATTTGCAAATGTGATTTACTTGCGCTATGCAGTGTAAATCGCAACCTCTCGTTGTATCAATAAAACCAATAAATTCCTATTCATTGGAGGAAAAATGAAAAAATTTACAAATCGTTTAGCGATAATCAGTCTCACTTTATTCGTCATCATGTTCACATTCTCAGGGCAAATTGATGCGATTGAACCTGGGAGTGCCGTAGCAATTTGGCTTCTTGACGAAGGCGATGGGAAAACTATCAACGACAGTTCTGGAAACGAACATCACGGTGAACTACAAGGTGGAAAATGGGTAAAAGGCCCATCTGGTTCTGCATTGAGTTTAAATGGAGTAAGTGATCGGGTTGTCGTCCCAGATACCGAAAGTTTGTATCTATCTAAAGCATGGTCAATCACTGCTTGGGTCAATGTAAATAAAAATGAAAACGGTTTTGGGCATATTGTTGGCAAAAGAGCCGCAGCCGGAGCAGTGGCAAATTACGCTTTCAGAACAAGTGGAAATGGCACCGGTTGGGAAGCCTATTTTAGTCAAGGTGGTTGGAAAGGTGCCTGGAACCAAGGTGCCGTCAAGAAAGATGTTTGGTTGTACATGACTGCTACCTACGACGGCACAAACGCTATTAAGATTTATGAAAATGGATCGGAAATTGGATCTGTTAATGTTGGTGGACCCCCACCAAGGAACGATTCGCCAGTTAACATCGGTGGTTGGACAAACAACAATTCAGAAACACTTAATGGTATACTTTACGATGTGGCGATTTTCAACGTCGCACTGTCTGAAGCGGATATTAAAGAACTGATGGATGATGGTATCAAAAGGTTACTTCCGGTTGAACCCGCAGACAAACTTGCAACTACATGGGGTAGCATCAAATCCAGAAAATAGACATTTCCTTTTCAAATAAGGCGTAATGTAACTGCATTGCGCCTTATTTCTAATCTGATGAGGATAGTTGAAGATGATGGGAGATCGTCGCGCTGAGAATATTGAACGTGCACGAGAATTGAACCGTTTGGCCTGTGAACAGATTTCTAATGGAAATCTTGAAGAAGCACAAGAAAACCTAATTAAAGCGATACGCATAGCGCCCAGTTTGGCTGCACCACACACCAATTTGGGCGTTTTGTATTGTTGGGATGGCGAGTTAGATGAAGCAATTGCTTTGCATATCAAAGCACGCCATCTTGATCCGAATCTATCTGGACCTCACACAAATCTCGGTGTGGCTTATGCATGGCAAGGGAAACTTGACGAAGCAATACAATCACTTGATGTTGCTTTACAATGCAATCCGAATTCTGCCGAAGCACATACATGTTTAGGATTTGCTTATATTTGCCAAGGTGATCTTGATGCGGCGATGGCATCATCTAAAGAAGCAATACGGCTCGGTGATGGTGGCGAAGCGCAGCTGAATCTCGGATTGATTTATACGTGGCAAGGGAAATTTGACGAAGCGGTCAAACTTTATAAAAAGGCTATTGAAACCGATCCGACCTTAGCAGAACCACACAATAACCTTGGACTGGTTTTCTTGTTGAAAGGTGAAATAGAAAACGCTGTGAAGGCATTCAAAAAGTCCATCAAACTTGACGGTGGTGAAGAACCACATACCAACCTTGGACTGATCTATAGCTGGCAAGGAAAACTTGATAAGGCAATCGCACTACATAAAGAAGCACTTGATATGGCACCGGATTCAACGGAAGTGCAGATTAACTTCGGTTTAGCATACATCTACCAAGATAAGCTGGATGAAGCGAAAACTATGTTGGAGGGCGCGCTTCGGAGCGATCCAGATTCTGCAGAAGCACACACCAACATCGGGATTATCCACTTCCGTCACGGCAAACTTGCGGATGCAATTGCTTCCTACAAAAAGGCTGGCGGATTAGCAGAGGCGCGAAACAATCTCGGAATTGTCTACTATCAACAAGGAAAACGTGATGATGCAATTGCTGAATTCAAAGCAGCAATAGATACTGATAATTTGGAGGAGGCACATACCAATCTTTCTACGGTAACTTCTAATGTCAAAGATGTAGATGCAGCAGAACTCCAAGTTTCACCAATTGGTGCTCCTATAGGTGTTCCCGCGGTATGGTGTGAGATAGTAGATTGACCGCATACCCTTTAAAAAACAATCAAATGATATGGAGATGACTATGGCAAAATCACCGAACATTCTACTTATCCTCGCTGACGACCATGGATATGGCGATATTTCAGCACACAACGGACCTTCAATTCAAACCCCTAACATAGACAGAATTGCTGCAGGTGGCGTACGCTTTACACAATTTTATGCAAATTCTTCCGTCTGTTCTCCGAGCCGCGCATCACTTATGACTGGACGCTACCCCGATAGAGTCGGTGTCCCTGGTGTGATACGCACACATGCACAGAACAACTGGGGTTACTTCCGACAAGATGCTATCACGCTACCTTCAATATTGAAACAGAAAGATTATCGCACAGCGCTCATTGGGAAGTGGCATTTGGGACTTGAAGACGAGAACCATCCGTGCAAACGCGGCTTTGACCATTTTCATGGATTTCTCGGTGATATGATGGACGACTATTACACGCATCTTCGACATCAGATTAACTACATGCGGCACGACTTCGACACGATTGATCCAAGAGGACACGCTACAGACCTCTTCTCAGATTGGAGCGTGGACTTTATTCGAACTCACGCACATACATCTCATCCTTTCTTCCTTTATCTCGCTTACAATGCGCCGCATACACCGATTCAACCGCCTGACGACTGGATTGAACGAGTGAGGGAACGTGAACCAGATATTTCACCACAGCGCGCAAAATACGTGGCACTCGTTGAACACATGGATGCTGGTATCGGACGCGTGCTGGATACGCTTGAGGAAACCGGTCAGTTGTCCAATACGCTGGTTATCTACACATCAGACAACGGTGGTGCAATGCAAGTTGGTGCTAACAACGGTCCATTGCGTGGGCAGAAAGGTGAAATGTACGAAGGCGGTATACGCGTCCCCACCTGTGCAATGTGGCAAGGACACATTCCAGAGGGGCATGTTACAGATCAGGTAGGAATGCTTATGGATCTCTATCCTACAGCGTGTGAGGTTGCTGATGTGCCAATCAACCACGAAATTGAGGGACGTTCAATTTGGCAAACACTTCAAGGAGAAAAACAGGATTTCTCCGACCGTCTTTTTTATTGGCTGAGAAGAGAAGGTGGGCAGCAGTTCCTCGGACATTGTCAACATGCTGTTCGGCGTGGGGACATAAAGCTCCTGCACAATAGGCCCTTTCAACCTTTAGAACTTTATGACCTATCAAGCGATCCGCTGGAAACAACTGATGCTTCGCAGATGAATACTGACCTTTATAAGGAAATGGGACACCTGTTCCAAGAAGAAACACAAAAAGCAGGCAGTGTGCCGTGGCAAAAAGCGTAAGCATTCCCTCATTCATAAATCGTAAACCGACTCACAATGTATAACGTTTGCCGATGCAAAATTTGTTGCGAAATTTCGATTTCTTAGGTCTATTTGTTTTATAGTAAAATCCATAATTACCTTTACATTAGCGAGGTTAGGAAGAAATCAAGAAATCAACGGTATGAATACCTTTTTGGTATTCACCGGGTATGAATCATGGCGAATGCCAAAAGCGCATTCGTCTTTAGGCATTCCCCGCCT
>JAPPMR010000738.1 GCA_028818995.1 Candidatus Poribacteria bacterium
TATTGCGCATACGTCTCCTTTCGTGTAAATCACATCTGACAAAACAGATGTACCCTTTGAAGTGACCACATAACGCGTGGTACTAAGGGGTATCGTTGGTAGATATTAAGTGGAGCAAATTTATGGAAATTGCCCGGTAGAGCACCGGGAACAGTGAAAGGGCAGTGGGATAAGACTAACCTTAAGTTAACATTTTGAGGAAGCGAAAACCAATTATTAACTTTCCAGAATGTAAACAGAGATAACGATGCTTTAACGCTCATAGCAATTACCAAAGCGGTTCGCACCCTGTTCAACCAATTTCTAAATGAAGGATCCAGATAAAATCGTCAAGTCATATTCTTGTCATCTCCCCTGATAGAGTAATATAACCCAAGTTGCTACTTACAAGTTTTGAAGGTTCGAGGAGATTTTTCACGCACTTTCCTCACCCCAAAGGGGTAATATGTCTATAAGAAAAGTCGTATTTAAGCGACTGCACTCCAGCAGAGTGCTATGTCTATAACAGGTGGTAACTTGTCCACTTCTATTATTGGCGTTTGAGTTTTCCCCATGTAGTAGCAAGCTTGCCGCTCGGTTCTACCGAGAGGGTTCCAGGACCGCCGTCCGGAATATTACTTCCTGTGATTTCAACATCATCAAACCGAACTTGCGCACCTGAGACTTCGAGCCCAGCTTTTCCGCTTTTTATCGAGTTTCTGTCAGTAACAGTGAACACCTCATCGTCAATTTGAAATTTAAGTTTTGCTCTTTTAAGTATTTCACTACTATCAATGGAGGCGGTAAGGGTATACCATCTATTGAGTTTCGCTGCGAAATCGAATTCGCCGATTGTTGAGACGTTGCCTGAGTGAATCTTTGTAATATGGATGACTTCCAATGGATAGAGAATCTGACATACATAGAAGGAGGATTCCTCCCATCTCTGATGGAGTATAAGTCCTAAAGTAGCTGGTTCCTTTTTGGCTTCAACTAATTTAGCTTTGCATGAAAGCGAATAGTTTCTCCAATCAGGTTCACCTGTTGCCCATATAGTAGGAAAGTGACGAGGTTCAAATGTCTCGCTAACTGCTTCACCGGCATCAATCCGCCATACCGCGCTTCCATCAAAGGTATTAAAAAGTTCCCATTCTTGCGTACTGTCATCTTCAAAATCGTCTACCCATGTCCCGCCAAAACTCTGTTGATTGAAGACCATAGCACACAGAACAACATGGAAGAGACACAGAAAATCTCTGAATTTCTTAAATCTCATTGCTTTCTCCTTACCAAATCCACCTTTAACTTCGCATGTTCAGTAGAATCCCATAGGTCATTAACCTCTCCAGGATCCTCTTGTAAATCAAACGTTAATATAAGGAAATTATATACACTAAAAAATCGTTTGTCAAACAAATTCTAAACATAATCTTTGAACATGCAGAAAAAACAGGAACTATCTTAATTCTCGGCGCGAAGTGCGTCAATAGGCGAAAGTCGTGCTGCCCGCATGGCGGGGTAAACACCGAAACCAATGCCCATAAAAACCGAAAAAATAACAGAAGTCAGTATCCAGGGTAAAGAGAGAACAACGGGCCATTCAGGCAAAATCGGCACAATGCGTACGGCGAGTTTTGCCATTCCGTGCGCCGCTAACCAACCGCCTGCAATACCAAATAGACTACCACAGAAACAAAGGCATATCGATTCCGTCAAAAATTGATAGAAAATGTGAACCCGTCTCGCCCCAACCGATTTCCCGCGTTTTCTCGCCAACAGAGACAAGACACATATTCATAATACCGATACCACCCACAAACAGCGAGAAACTTGCGATACTTCCCAACGCGATTTTTATCATCTTTTGCGTGTGCGCAAGCCGCTGAATATTACCTTTCGGTATCCAATAACCGAGAAATCACATAACAAATCACCAACAAATTTTTACTTGTATTTTCGTGTATTTGTGGTATACTCTTAGGTAGAAACCTTTACGCATTCCATTTGAAAAGTCTCAATCACTCAAAAAAGGAGAGTATCATGAAATGCTTAGTTTCGCTCATGGCTCTGATCGCTCTACTCGGTTGTGGAAGCGATTCAAACCTTATAACGCCCGATCCCGCAATGGATATGGAACAACCCACTGAAAGAAATGAGCCACCAGTCGTGGAAGATCTGCCAGTGCCTCCTGATATCATCGCTGAAATACTCAATCAGGACCCACCAATAATACGCGTCTTAGACCCCGACGCTATCGCCCAAATACTCAACCAGGACCCACCAGTGCCTCCTGATGTCGTCGTTGAAATACTTAATCAGGACCCACCAATAATACGCGTCTTAGACCCCGACGCTATCGCCCAAATACTCAACCAGGACCCACCAGAGGTGCCAGAATTAGAACCTCCAGAGGTGCCCGATGTTATTATCGCTGAAGTACTTGAGAATCCGCCAAAGATACGCGTCTTAAAACCACCCGAAGTTCCGGAGATTGTCATTCACATACAGCAGAATGATGACCCACCAGTGATAATAAGAATAAATCCTCCTGAAGCTATGCCTGAACCCCCGAACGGGGATCCACCGCCTGACGAGTAGTCGCGGCGAAACCGGCAGCAGAGAATAAGGAACATTCTTGATTAAAACCCAAGTCGGAAATTTTGGCATGCAGAGTAAAATCCGTGCCAAGGTTTCCGACTTGCTTTTGAAAGCTCTCAGATTTCAATGTTCGTGTATGCGATCCTGTATTGGTCTGTCTATATTGTTGTCAAAGTCATTGCGGCATTTAAAAACAAGCGAAATTAATGCTTGAAACCAGCACCGCCATACAGAAAGCACACAAATTTCCGCTGTTTGAAGGAGATTGCTTGTGAGATTCTTGCTATATTTCTGTTGTTTGTCAGTTGTTCTTACAGGCTGCAGTTCTAAACGTTATGAGAATATACCACAGGATTCTATACATCTCCAGGCGAAAGTAGATGCTGAATCGGATGCCAAAAGCGATGTCAATTTATTGGCTTATTTTGGAGCAGGCATGAGTGCACCTCTCGCCGCAGGGATGTGTGCTTTGACGACTGGATGTATTGCTGACTTGCACTTTGGACATAGTCAACCCGAACCTTCGTACATAATTGCTGGAATGAGTGCTGCAACGGCCTTCGGTCTGTTGACTCGATATTATATGCGTCTCCATCCACCGAATCCGCCACCTGAAAGATTGATCGGAAAATCGCCTGAATACATCAAGTTTTACGCCGATGCTTATCGGGCGAAAATGCGATCGTATCAGATTAAATCAGGTGCCGCAGGATCCGTTTTCGGTTGCCTGACCCTAACCGGTGGGACCATTATTATTTATATGGGTGTGGTTGGTGATGTAGACGGTCACTAAAAGAAAGATAAATGGTTATCATTTATTTTAAGTCACATTTGAGGAACGATAATTGTGCAGCGATAAAGAATAGCACATTGAAAAGGATCAGCAGTCCGAGTGGAAAAATGATGCTCTGATGTGAGATGTGTTCTTTAAACCTCGGCACAGCGTCCGGATTCACCTGTTTTTGAGATAACCCCTCCCTCACAGGATAGATATGGAGGCTTTCTGGATCACCTCTATCTTCCGATTTAATAAAATCTATAAATGTGTTTCTGTAACGGCGCACCTGTTTAACGAAATTCATATAACTGGCGATCCCAGTATTTGCGAGTCCTTCCATGGCGTATTGGAAACAGGCCGTCGGAGAGATTTGGGTGAGTTCGCGGGTGAGTTGCACCTGTCTCAATTGCTGATCCACACGCGCATCTGCTATGCGGGTTTGCACTTCAGACCTTTCCCTGAAGTAGGTCGCCCATAGGCGCGTTGCTGATGGATTGTCAACGGAAGGGGCTTCACTGAGTTTTGCTGCTTT
>JAPPMR010000154.1 GCA_028818995.1 Candidatus Poribacteria bacterium
CCTTTCATATTTGAAAACCTTAGCTTAAACCGAGAGGCTCTGAATAGAAATAAGTTTACAATTAATCCCTTGCAGAATTGTAATCTAAATCTATAAGGCAATACTCTCACGAATTGTTTTAATATATAGACACAATTCTAAGGGCAATAATTGCACTTTTTTGAAAAAAAAATTGCAATTATTCCAATGTGGTATCATTAAAGATGTTACGGGCAGATGTGCATAAATCGCAGTTCTTGCGATAAATCGTCATTCGTTTGTAACTGCTGAGTAATTTGAGTAGGTTTATAGGTTCTAATTGCGGCTCAGTGTTGTTCATATTGACAAGCGAATTAACTGCATTAATTTGCTGCATTACGAATGCCATAGCTGCTATATTAGCATCAAAATTGCCGTATAAAGGTCTTGCTTGGCTTCTTGATATGGGAAACATCTTGATTACCTCGCTTGAATGAGTTTACTTAAGATAGTTTCTGATAGGTTGTAAATTTGATCTCCTCTTGGAAATGTTTGCTCAGTTTAACGCTACAGAGGTGTAACTTCTGTAGCGTTAACTTATTGACACTGTCCAATTTTAACAGCTCGTTGTAACGGTTCTCCAAGGCCCGTTCATCTCTTTTGCATTACAAAATGCAGCTGCATAACACTGACTCACTTTGCCACCGAAATGACCTCTATGATAATGGGACTCATAGATCCATGAGTTAAACGCCACTGATCCAGAGTCATAAGGAGATCCTGGAGTTTGCGGATTTGGCACATACGCAGTAAGGCTCCATGTCCCATCCTCCCACTTTTTATATCCTCCATTGACACATGCATACGCCGCGGGAGTTTATCCTTCTTGCCTTGCCATGTGCTAACATGACCGCTCAATGATCCATCATAGTCGTTATTTCTACCAGCAAATGTAACAGTCATTACACTTAAAATAAGCCCTGATATTAAAACCATACAAACAAAATATTTCATAATTAACCTCTTTATTTAAGATTGAGAAATTGATAAGGATCAATACCATCCTTATCATAGTCTAACAAATTGAATCCAGCTGGAACATCCTGTCCATTGGATTCATAAAACTGGAGATCAAATTGGGAAAATGCTGGATCTCCTACAACACGACTTGGGATTTCTTCTATTGATCCATCTTCAAGTGTTATTGTGTCCCATTGGACATATACAGTATTTGGATACTGCGGAAAGAATTTACCTTCTGAGTAATTTGCACCTTCAGGTTGCAGTCCTTCATTCCATAATTTAACTAACACTCTTTCTCCAAGTTCCTGTATTCTTGCTTGATCAGGATCGGTTTTCGCTAACTCTTCAAAGTGTCCCCATATATCTTGAACACCTCCTAAATCTCTGTAAGGCTGAGGGATTTCAGGATACGCACCAAATCCAAACGGAGACATCCGAATTTCCTTTTCTGCCATCTCAGGCATTGTTAAATTATTCTCTTTTACAGATGGCTTGACATCCGAATCATCATGATCCACTCCTAATGCCTCATTAGTTTTAACAGGATTTTCAGGAGTTACAATATCAGAGTCACCATTCAAATCTATATCACCGTTATTTATTTCATGCGTATCGGAGTCCTTAACCTCTTCTGTTAACGATTTAATCATCTTATCATCGCGGGCTTGTTCTTTCTCAATTGATGTTATTACCGATTGATAGTATAAGAAACATAACGTGGAGACAAATAATAAAATTGCTATTCCAATAACAAAAGGTTTTGAAAAGAAAAAAGATTTTAACATGATAACCCCTATTTGAATTACTTATTTTATATTCGATCTTGCTCTGCAATTTCTGCCGTTTGTCGATCATAGACATCTGCACCATAAATAACAGCTTTAAATCTATAATGAGATATTCTCGCAAATTGTCCTACATAATATATAGACACATTTTTGAGGTCAATAATTGCACTTTTTTGAAAAAAAATGCAATTATTTGAGAAAAAATTGATTTTTTTTGGGAAAAGAATGAAAAGAGGTTAGATAAACGGGAGAAATTGGTGTATTAATGTGGGAGAGATAATGTAATGAAGTTAAACAAACGCCATTACATTATAGAAATGAATTGAATAAATAGATACCATATTTAATGGGTAAGCGAGTAGACTATAGCGTTAATTCCCATTTTGAATGCCATATTCGAAAACTTATGAGGATAAAACGACTCTGCAGCATTCTGCCACGCATCGCCCAAATCGGTATTGAAGTTAATCATCATCATAAGTCTACCTTGGTCATCAAACACACCCATACATTTCACTTGATACCCATCCTTTTCATGTGTTCTTCCGCTCCTATAGGCAGCGGGAGCGGGGATTTGCATCAGTTCGTCAATCTTAAAGAAGCATTGGAAAATAGGATGTGTCATCGGAATATCTATGGGTTCGCGTTTTGGAAAGATTTTTTTGTATTGTTTATAGAACCTTCTCCACTGTTCTGTGCCGTGAAAATCATCTGTCATGATAAATCCGCCACGTAACAGATATTCGCGAAGATTTTCAGCTTCATCTTTAGAGAGGTTAAGTCGTCCCAATTCTGCTATATATGCAAACGGATAATCAAAAATTTCAGGTGAACCTACTTCAACGACTTTTTCCAGAGGACTCGCTTTAATGTCTGTATGTTTGCGAAGTTGAATAAGTAAGTTTCGTTCTGCGGTTGGGTAATCTATATGCCACAAACTTTTATGCCGAAAACTCCCACTATATTTCAAACGGACGAATGTGAAATCATATTCAATATCTTTACTTTTTAAAAGTTGGGTATGGACAAAAGTGGATTCATTTCCAGTGTTTTTACCCATCGAAAGCGGACTGATGAATAATATCAATAGGATAGTCGTAATGTAGGCATTTTTATATTTCATGGAACTTACCACCTATTTGATTTTTGTATGTTTTGGGTTTGTAATTTGTATGTTCTTATTCATATTATAACACAAAATTGGGAATGTGTAAATCCAATTATTGTGAAGTTATATTATTATCGTAGGTCGGGTGTCGGTTCACTCTACCCGTAGGTGTCAATTTAACGTGAGAATTGCCTAAAACCCGATAGGTGCGGTTTCCTAACCGCACCATAGGCATCAATTTAGTGGTTTTTTGCTGCATTTTCAAGATATTCCAATGTTGTGTCTCTATTAGCACGCCTCTCAATGTAGCACCCGTTTTGGAAAGCGCGTTTTATTTCATCAAAGGTTTGCCGTAGAGACATTATAGACCTGCGAAAACCTATTGCGAGGGTGCGTGCGTAGGTGGTAATGAGTTCTGCTGTTTTTGTTAGACTCTGTTTGAGGCATTGCCAACCGACTGCTAACATGATCCAGTGCCGAATTATAGCAACGATGAGTTTTGCGGACAACTCACATAAGGGACGATATGGCTTGTCGCTACGGGATGTATCAACTTTTCCAATACCTTTGGAGCATTTATACATCAACTCAACTTGCCATTGAGTGCGTGCAACAACACAAATCTGCTCAGCAGTCAGTTGGTCTACTCCGATGTTAGTGATGTAGATATTCCATCTTGCAAGCTGAAGTCATTCCGGTGAAGGTTTCGTATGCTTCCACTTTGCGCGATGTTTTATATCCTTAATGCGCTGTTGGGTTTCTGTTTCTGAAAGTTTTTGAGCGACTATTCGTGATTTGAGACGCTTGTTTTTGCCTATAAAGAGTTGTTTCTCCTTGAAGTTATCAGAACCCTTCTGGAGCCATTTTAGCAAGTAAAAAGGTTCACCTATTTCATCATAAAACAGACAGTTTACTTTGTAGCGTGATATCCAAAAGATGTCTGCGTCAGAAAGTTTTTGGAAGGTATCAAGCGAATAATAGCCGAGGTCTGTTAGGCGTAACC
>JAPPMR010000670.1 GCA_028818995.1 Candidatus Poribacteria bacterium
CGTTTAAGGTAACCAACAACCCTTAAAAACGCCTTGAATAACAGACTTTGGCGGTTTTTATATGGACGGATTTGCGTCTTAAAGGCGACAAAAAAACGGCATGGTGTGATTTAAACCCGAAATTTTATCAAACATAAACATACAATAAACCTGCATTACAAGCGGATCTGCCGCCTTTTCGAATCACGAAGTTCTCATGTCACAGGGCACGTAACGTAATGTGACAAAACTTGACAAAATGTTAAGATTTGTCACATCGAGTTCAATACCGATCTTTTTTTTTTGGTTACCTTTTGGTTACCTTGAATTTCCAAGGTACGTCTATTCCCAGCATACCAGTTCTTGTAACTATCTTCCTCGTTCGTTTTCGCCGCTCCATTAACCAAACGCCTAAATGACGTTGGGTTGCGCTAAGCCATTAACACTTGCCATCGACCTCAAAATTCTCACCATTTGTAGATCTCGGGGTTATCTCAATAATTCCCGCTCTACCCAACCTACGAAATAAACAACCAGTAACACTCATTAACTGATAATTCTTAAAACTAAATAACCCTGGTAAGAAATGTAGTCACTTGCTTATAGGTGTACTTTGAAAGTACGCTGACCTCAGAATATTAAGAAAACATATTGATCAAATTTTGGTAAAAAATGAGTAATTACGAAGTAATAGTTAACGCGAGAACACATTTAGTTGTTGACACCGATACGGGATGTTGTTTAGGGGGTGTCGGTGCAAATTTTTACCGTCCCTTTGTCTTTCCATTCTATACACCTGCTGGACACACTGTAATTCAGGAATTTGCTTTTGACCATCCATTTCACAACGGCATCTTTGTAGGACAAGCACCTGTAAAAGTTGGTGAACGAGAAGCATGGTTCTGGGGAGCACCGCCGCGTCGTTCCTTTACAGACAGACTCTTTGAAAATTTGGGGCGTATGGAAACGGAGAAAGAAATTGAAGTAGCACCACATGCAGACGGTGTGAAATTCGTTCAGAAGATTATCTGGCGCGATGCCAACGAAGAACCTTTAATCGACGAAATTCGGACTGTCAACTTAAATTCGATTGCTGATGGCACGGTGTGCGAAATGACAAGTGAAAAGATTGCTAACTATGGAGCCGTTGAATACCCGCAAACCAAATATGGAAGCATCGGCATGCGTGTAGAACCGAGACTTTTGCCTGTCATGGGAGGCGTTGTCATTGGTGATAACAACCGCAGAGGTAAAGTAGAAGTCATAGACGAAAACACATCGAACTTTGTAGCATACCAAAATCAACTACCTGGGCATGGTCATTTTGGTGTCTTTATGACAATTCTTGAGGAAGGAATTCGCGGTCCGTGGTTCATTCGGGATTACGGTATGGCCCTCTATAACCCCACACAGACAGGTCCAGTTTCAACACCAGCAAATGGGTCATGGAAAATTGCCCTTCGGTTTGTTGCTTACGACGGTGAGTTGACAACTGCCAGAGCAGAAGAGTGGTGTATGGTGTAGATGGAAACAGATAACGTACTTGAACTTCAGAATGTTACGAAAACGTTCGGTGACCTTGTTGCTGTTGACAACGTCAATTTTGAACTACAAACTGGAGAAATCCACGCCATTTTAGGGGAGAACGGCGCAGGAAAATCCACCCTTATGAATCTCATCTATGGATTGTACCAACCATCAGATGGGAGTATCCATATTTCTGGTAAACCTAAAATATTCAAATCCCCGCGCGATGCGATTGCGAACGGCATCGGCATGGTGCATCAGCATTTTATGCTAATCGAGAATCTCACTGTCGCCGAAAACATTGCACTCACTGTTGCACAATTCAGTTCAAGAGATGGCACAACAGCCTCTGTTGAATCTGACGTGGAATCCGCTTCCAAGGATAACGGCATCCCTATAAAACTCAATAAGTTTCGTTATATAAAAGATGATGCGATCCATCTTACCGAAGCGCTTTCACAAAGGTTTGGTCTGACTGTTGATCCAAGTGCCCTTGTGCGTAATCTCTCAGTGGGATTGAAACAACGTGTTGAAATTCTAAAAGCACTTGCCGTGGATGCGCGGATTCTAATCCTTGATGAACCAACAGCAGTTCTTAGTCCACAAGAAGTTACCGGTTTTTTTACAATTTTACGCGCACTCCAAGATGATAATCGCGCAATCATCTTTATTAGCCACAAAATGAGGGAAGTTTTAGAAATCAGTGATAGGATTACAGTCTTGAGGCATGGCAAGAAAGTATATCACGGAAAAACAGGCGAACTCTCTGATCGTGGACTTGCCAGAGAAATGCTCGGCGACGAACTCTCAGAAATAGAACGAAAAGAAAGCAGAGCGACAACAGACATTGTGCTTAATATTTCCGGACTGACAGTCCTGGGGAGTCGTAATGAAATTGCAGTTGCCGATGTTTCTATGCAAACATTTCGTGGTGAAATTGTCGGAATTGCTGGGGTGGATGGGAATGGTCAACGTGAATTGGCAGAAGCAATTATGGGGTTACGCCCATCCAAGTTTGGCACGGTAGAGATTTTAGGCATGCAACCGTCCGGAACAAAGAACATACGCCGGTGTGGTGTCGGTTATATCCCTGAAGATAGGCGTACAATGGGCATAATCACCTCATTTTCTGTAGCGGAAAATCTGATGTTGAACATAACGCATTTTGAACACTTGGCAAAACGCGGAATAATAAAGCAGAGTGCGAAAAATAAAGCAGCGATGCAGCTTATTGATACTTACGACATCCGTCCGCCCATTGTTAAAATTTCTGCTTCAGCACTGTCAGGCGGAAATCAACAGAAAATTGTCCTTGCCAGAGAAATATCACCACAACCTGAACTCCTTGTTGCTGTTAACCCTACTCGTGGATTAGATATCAGTGCTGCACAGTTTGTCCATAAAAATTTGCTCGCGCAGCGCGACAGAAAAAAATCTGTCCTATTGATATCAACGGAATTGGACGAAGTTTTACAGATGAGTGATAGACTCTATGTAATGTCAAGAGGAAAACTAATTGAAGCCACTACACACCGTGAGAACATTGAAACATTGGGATTATTGATGACAGGGGAGACAGAAACGGATGGATAAATTTTCTGCCTTGTATCAAAGGGTAAAATCCGTATGTTTCAGCACATTGAAAGAAAATATGTTCTTTTTTCAATGGATATTGTCACCAATCGTGATTTTAGCGGCTGCCTTCATCACAAATGGCATTATCATATTTTTGTTTGGCTATAATCCGATAACTGCTTATGGTGCAGCTCTTGATGTGACATTCGGTTCTCCACGGGGCATAGGTGAAACGTTGGTAAAAAGCACCCCTTTTCTTATGACAGGGCTTTCCGTTGCTATAGCGTTTAAGTGTGGGATATGGAATATCGGGGCTGAGGGGCAGTTTCTGGTAGGTGCTTTGGCAGCAACATGGTTCGGTACAAAGATCGCCACACTACTTCCTCATATACCTTGGATAGCAGTACCGCTCTGTCTCACCCTTGCAGCTTTCGTAGGTGGTATATGGGGCATTATTCCAGCAGTTCTCAAAGTAACACGTGGTGTTAATGAAGTTATTAGCACGATAATGTTGAACTACGTTGCGATTCACCTTGTAAGTTTAATGATTGATGGAGGGCCACTACAAGAAACATCAAAAACAGGACCACAGAGCGACCCAATAGTTGAATGGGTGTTTCTACCTCGCATTTTCGAGACACATCGGCTTCACCCTGGTATCGCTATCGCTATCTTATTAGCTATTATCCTTACCTATGTTCTGTTTCGTACAACTTTTGGATATCAACTCCGTGCAGTTGGTGAGGGAGCAGCGGCAGCGGAAGCAGCAGGAATTTCTGTCGCAC
>JAPPMR010000631.1 GCA_028818995.1 Candidatus Poribacteria bacterium
GGGCGTTTACAAGTATTTTGGGCGAAAATTACGCAATGCATTCCCATCGACACCCGCATCGTAACAATCCGCATAGCGATGGGCAGGGATTTCACAAGGATAGTTATTGGGGGTATCAAAAGGTGCGTCACCACTGTCCGCGTTGGGCGATGGCGTTCTACTATCCGCAGGATTCACCCCTCGAAATCGGACCCTCTGCTGTCTTACCCGGAACGCAGTACTATGACACGAGAATCACTAAGGATAACGATGGTGAGTTAGCACTCAGTGGTGAGGCTGGCACCTTAACGATTATCCACTTCGACCTCTGGCATCGCGCTATGGCAAACCAGACGGACAAAACGCGCTACATGATGAAATTCCAGTTTATTCGGATGGACGCACCACAGGCACCCGAGTGGAACGTAACGGATCCCCACTGGAAACTGGAAGATAGCGACCGGGCAACTCCCACGCATCAGGGGACGTGGCGACACGTCTGGAATTGGATGGCAGGGGAATCCAACGGACAGGCAACACAAACTGCTAATGGAAATCTGACAAAGCACATCACAGGATTGGGGGATGATGATGGGGCTGTCCGTTCCCGCGCCGCTGACGACTTGGGGATGTTTGGTGAATCCGCTGCAGAGGCAATTCCACATCTCATCCAAGGTTTGTGTGATGTTTATGAACCTGTTCGCCTGAACGCTGCTTATGCACTCGGTGCGATCGGTGCACCAGCTGTCTCTCAATTGATTGAAACACTCAGCGTTGAAGACCCGATCATGCGACGAATGGCAGCTTATGCATTGGCAGCGGTCGGTGCTCCGGCTGTTCCTGCATTGAGTGAAGCGTTACAACATACCGAAGAGACCGTTCGCATTGAAGCCGCTTATGCTTTGGCACAAATAGGTGATTCCGCGGAATCGGCTATCTCCACTTTGACGGATCGGGCGAAAGACGAGTCCGTTGAAGTGCGTCGTTATCTCGCTGAAGCCTTCGGTAGCATCGGACCCGCTGCTGTACCGGCAGTGCCTGCACTCATTGATATGCTTGATAATGATGACGATAAGCAGACGCGCTTTGAAGCGGCATTGGCGTTGGCACAGATTGGACCCGCCGCAAGCGACGCAGTTCCCGTGCTGGCGAACGCACTCTGGGATGAAGATCGCTATGTCCGAGACAACTCTATCCACGCACTGAAGCGTATTGACACCCCCGAAGCGGAATCGGCACTGTTTGATTATCTACTGATGGCACGCTGGTGTCCGATTACAAGTCGTGAGAGTACACATTAGCAAATTCGGATATCCGCTGGTGAGGTTTGATGAAGATTAAAGAATTAGATAGGTAATTTATTGGCGAAATCCGGTGTCCCTTCCCAGTAACGGGTGGGGACCCCGGTTGCAAACCGCATCTACCGTGCCTGGGGGTGAATTAGAATTACCGGTTACGGTACAAAAAGGCAAACTTCATCGCTAAAATCTTGTCCGTAGCAACTTGTGTTAAATTAATGGAGGTTTCCAATGTCTGGCGAAAGAATGACTGTAGAGGAGATGTCTAAGAAATACCCGAACGAATGGCTGTTTATTATTCAACCTAAAACTCGTGAGAATACGACTCACCTCGTCTCTGGGATAGTTCAAGTTCATAGCAAATCGCGCGATGATGTATATGAGGCATCTATGAAATTCAAAGGTGATGCAGCTATAAGGTTTACGGGTGATTGGACAACGCAAGAACGAAGACATAAAATGACTTCGTATAGATCCAGAAATCTAAATTAACGCCCAAACAAACCCTTATTGTTCTTGATGATCCATATCTATAGTAAAACCGAAAAATAAGAGGGCACTTTAGAAAACACAAAACACTTCACCACCGCTGGCGAGGATTGTATCCTCGCCTTTCTACAATGTCTAATTAATTGTAGGTTTTACTATAAATCTTGAAAAACCCAAAGTGTTATGTAACAAAAACTTTGATGCAATTAATATACACGGGGTGCTTGGACTTGATTTTCTCACCCACTACAACCTACATATTAACTTTGACGAAAATTTTATGCAAATTAATGAAAGGAAGATTAAAGTTATTACACCATAGTCATTGTACTGCCATAAAAGGATAAACTATGTTCAATCAATTTTTTAATTACCTTATAGTATGAACAGTATTAAGAGAAATAAAAAATCCAAAATGTTCTCGCGAAATGAAGTTAACATGAGAAAAAATCCGCGAAATCCGTGTAATCCGTATAATCCGCGATTCAGACAAAGAGATTTGGAATTATGAAACGTTACCCTGAATATAAAGAGAGCGGCGTGGAGTGGATTGGGGAGATACCGGCGCATTGGAAAATAAAAAAAATAAAGCATATTGCAACCCTCGTAAGTGAAAAATCCACTCCTGAGACAGGCACCATAAAAATTTCACCTGAAAATGTTGAATCGAAAACTGGCAAAGTCCTGGATTTTTACAGTTCCTATGATTCAAGCGGTGTGAAATTTCAAGTTGGAGATGTGCTATTCAACAAAATTCGTGTCTATCTAAACAAAGTGGTCTTTGCAGAATATGATGGTTACTCTCTCGGTGAAATGATAGTTATGAGGCCGTCTCTACAAGGTGTCGGTAAATACCTTTTCTATTTCATGTTATCCAGTCGTTTTATTGAGTACTGCGATTCGATATCTTACGGAGCGAAAATGCCGCGCACGGCCGTTGATGATATTCTGAATGCACAAATTCCTATTACCTCAGATAAAGAACAAACCCAAATTGCCAACTTCCTCGACCAAAGGACCGGAAAGATTGACGAACTCATCCACATCAAAGAACGACAGATAGAACTATTTCATGAACAACGCACCGCACTGATAAATCAGGTTGTGACTAAGGGACTTGAGCCGAATGTGGAGATGAAACCGTCGGATGTGGAGTGGATTGAGGAGATACCAGCACACTGGGAAGTTTTGAAAGTAAAACATGTTGGTTTGAGTAATCCTTCTAAGAATAATTCCAAGACGACTTGTTTTAAAGATAGTCTTGTAGTTTTCCTTCCAATGGAGCGGGTTCATACTGATGGGACGATTGACCAAGAATTAAGGTTACCTTATTCTCAACTGAAAAGTGGTTACACTTACTTTGAGGAAGGTGATATTCTCATAGCAAAAGTAACTCCGTGTTTTGAAAATGGAAAGATTGTCCATATAAAGAATTTGGCAACTTCAGTTGGGTTTGGCTCGACTGAGTTTATTGTCATTCGTCCTGATCTGCAAAAGGTATTTCCACCTTTTTTGTATTATGTCCTCCGCAATGATCCACTTCGTGGCATTGGTAAACATTATATGACTAGCGCGGTTGGTTTGAAAAGGGTACCGACTGAATTTGTTGAGAATTTTCGGATTCCTATACCAACTTATCATGAACAAACTCAAATCGCCAACTTCCTTGACGGTAAAACGAAACAGATTGACGAACTGATAGCAACAGAGCAGCGAAAGATTGAACTCCTCAAAGAATACCGTCAATCCCTCATCTCCGAAGCGGTGACAGGCAAGATTGATGTCCGAAACGAGGTTTAGAGCCTACATTAGTATTTTATTATCAAACTCACGTTAGTATAACAAGAGTTATACCGTAAGGATTTCGCACATGAAATATGACTTAATCATTAAGAACGGAACCGTCGTCGATCCCGCGCAAGGTATCCACGCTCGTAAAGACGTTGCATTTGTGAATGGTCGTGTCTCAGCAATCAGTAATGATATACCGACATCTGAGGCACGGGAAGTATTAGATGCTGACGGGTGTTTCGTTACACCCGGTTTAATCGACTTGCACGTGCATGTTTTCTATGGCGTAAGCCACTTCGGGA